>QIGJ01000101.1 GCA_003229995.1 Gammaproteobacteria bacterium
TATTAATGGATGCCGTGCGGGAAAACAATGCTGAGCTGTTACCCATTGATAGCGAACACAATGCCATTTTCCAAAGTCTGCCCGGCGGATATTCCTGTGCGCAAGCGCCGCGTGAATTACAGACCCTGGGTGTGCAAAAGATAGTGTTAACGGCATCGGGTGGGCCATTTCGTACTATGGATAAAGCGCAGTTGGAATCCGTTACCCCGGAGCAGGCCTGCGCACATCCCAACTGGAGCATGGGCCAGAAAATTTCCGTGGACTCGGCCACGATGATGAACAAAGGGCTGGAAGTGATTGAGGCATGCTGGTTATTTAATACCAAGCCGGAACAGATCCAGGTGGTGATCCATCCGCAAAGTATTGTGCATTCCATGGTGAGTTATCACGATGGCTCGGTTTTGGCGCAGATGGGAAATCCAGACATGCGCACCCCCATCGCCCATGCCATGGCTTGGCCGGAGCGTATGGTATCCGGTGTTGCTGCACTGGACTTGTTTGAGGTGGCGCAATTGGATTTTGAACGGCCGGATATGGCGCGTTTTCCCTGTTTGCAATTGGCGTATACCGCCGGTGAAACAGGCGGTACCGGACCCGCAATTTTGAATGCGGCGAATGAGATTGCGGTGCAAAGTTTTCTGGAGAAAAAAATACGTTTTACGGACATCTCCAAGATTATTTCCCGGACAATGGAGCAAAGCACGATTGAAAATGGCGAGACTTTGGAGGCGGTATTGGCCGCTGATGCTGCTGCGCGTGAAGCGGCGACGGCATGGGTGTTGTTATCGACAGCAGCATCGGCATCGGGTGATCTGAAATGAGTACATTTATAACGTCAGTGCTGGCGCTGATTGTGACGCTGGGCATATTGATTGCCTTCCACGAGTTTGGCCATTTTTGGACGGCGCGCAAACTGGGTGTGAAGGTGCTGCGTTTTTCAATTGGCTTTGGCAAACCGTTATGGTTGCGGCGTTACGGACCCGACCAGACCGAGTTTGTTATTGCCGCCATCCCGTTGGGTGGTTTTGTAAAAATGCTGGATGAACGTGAAGGTGAGGTGCCGGAAGAAGAAGCGCATCGTGCTTTTAACCGACAGTCAGTGTGGCGGCGTTTTGCCATTGTGGCGGCGGGTCCGATGTTCAATTTTATTTTTGCCGTTGCGGCTTTTTGGCTGATGTACCTGATGGGTGTGCCAGGGGTTGCTCCCATTGTTGGCGAAGTAAAACCGGACAGTGTCGCTGCGATGGCAGGTTTTCATGTGGGGGACCGCATCACCGAAGTGAATGGCACACAAACACCGACCTGGGCAGTGGTGCGTATTAATATGCTGGATGCAGCATTGGGTGACGATGAAATTGCTGTGCGCGTGGAAGACGCCAATGGCAACACACAGCAGTTGCAGTTGCCATTGTTCGGAGTGCCGAGTGAAGTCAAACAAAAAAACCTGTTGGGACATTTGGGGGTTTTACCGATGCGTCCTGTATTACCCGCGACGCTGGGTGAATTGTCGCCCGATGGGCCAGCGGTTTTGTCGGGCCTCAAAACGGGTGACCATATTTTGCGTGTCAATGGCGAGTCAGTGACCGACTGGATGGCTTTGGTGGACGTGGTGCGGGCGCATCCTGATCAAGCATTAGATGTCGAATTTGAGCGCGATGGTGTGGTGCAGTCGCTCAGCGTAAAAACGGCCAGTCACCAAACCGACACAGAGACCATCGGCCGCATCGGTGCAGCACCGGCACCACCGGGGGAGTTACCCCCAGAGCTGATGGCGCGTGAAGAATATTCTCTGTTTGAGGGAGCGGGCGTTGCAATAGCAAAGACTTGGCAGTTGTCGGCATTAACACTGCGCATGATTGGAAAAATGATTGTGGGTGAGGTGTCCGTTAAAAATCTCAGCGGCCCGATTACCATTGCCACTTATGCAGGTTATACCGCGAGTGCCGGTGTGACGGCTTTTTTGTATTTTCTTGCAGTGGTCAGCATTAGTCTGGGCGTGCTTAATTTGCTGCCCATACCGCTGCTGGATGGTGGTCATCTGATGTATTACTTGGTGGAAATGGTGAAAGGAAAACCGCTGTCTGATGCGGTGCAACTCAAACTGCAACATGTCGGTATTGCCTTTTTATTCATGCTGATGAGTCTGGCGCTGTATAACGATGTTATGCGTTTGTTTACGGATTGATTTGTTCTGAGGTAGAAAATTGAGCATTAAGTTGGGCATTAAGTTAAGCATTGTTTTACATAAAAAATGGCCGTGTTTAGTGAGCGCGATTCTGTTCGTCATGCTGAGTGGATCGGTGTGGGCGTTTGACCGGTTTGTCGTGCAGGACATTCAAGTGGTGGGTTTGCAGCGTATCTCTTTGGGCACTGCGTTCAATTATCTGCCCATCAAAGTGGGAGAGTCGCTGGATGATGCCGGGGCGAGCGCGGTTATTCAGTCGTTATACAAAACCGGTTTTTTTGAAGACATTCAGTTGGCGCGTGAGGGGGATGTGCTGATCATTCATGTTGACGAGCGTCCTTCAATTGCCAAGATCGAGGTTTTTGGTAACGAGGATCTGGATACTGAAGACCTTAACACCGCGCTGAAAACCATTGGCTTGACGGAAGGGCGTATTTTTAATCGCTCACTGTTGGACCAGATCGAACAGGAGCTGCATCAACAGTATTTCAGTCTGGGCAAATATGGCGTAAAAATTGAGGTCGAGCTGGAAAACCTGGAACGAAACCGTGTTGAGATCACCATTGATATTGATGAGGGTGATGCGGCAAAAATAAAGCAGATCAATATTATTGGTTCCCACAAGTTTGATGAAATGAAGCTGCTGGATAAATTCGAGCTTTCTACGCCGACCATGTGGTCTGGTATTTCCGGCAGCGGAAAATATTCCAAACAGGAATTGTTGGGAGACCTGGAAAAACTGCGTTCTTATTATCTTGATCGCGGTTACCTGCATTTTTCCATTGATTCCACACAGGTTTCCATTACGCCAGATAAACGCGATGTTTATATCAGCATTAATGTTACTGAAGGTGAACAATATACCATCAGTGACGTGACGGTGAGCGGTGACATGGTGGTGCCGGAAGAGGAGCTGCGTCAATTACTCACTGTGCAGACAGGCGATATTTTTTCCCGACGTGCCGTTGCGGAGTCCGGCAACCGGCTTAGCCAACGTTTGGGGATAGATGGTTATGCCTTTGCCAATGTGAACTCGATACCGGATATTAATGAAAAAAACCGGACTATCGCATTAAACTTTTTTGTGGACCCGGGTAACCGGGTTTATGTGCGACGGATTAATATCACCGGCAATACAAAAACACGAGATGGTGTGGTGCGACGTGAAGTGCGCCAAATGGAGGGTGGCTGGTTGTCATCACCTTTGGTCGAGCGCTCGAAGATTCGCTTGCAAAAACTGGGCTTTTTTGATTCGGTGAATGTGGAAACGCCTGCGGTGCCGGGTACCCGGGATCAGGTTGATCTCAACTTTGATGTTACCGAAGGCTCTACCGGAAATTTCACGGCAGGTCTGGGGTATGGTGATACGCAGGGGGTGCTGTTTAACCTGAGTGTGACGCTGAATAATTTTCTGGGTACTGGAAAGCGTGTCAGCACCGAGATTAATAACAGCCGGGTGAATACCGTATATCGGGTGAACTATACCAATCCCTATTACACTGTTGATGGTATCAGTCGCGGGTTTAGTGCGTACTCACGGTCAACCAATGCCCGAAATGCGAATCTGGTGAATTTTTCAACAGATACCTATGGTGCGAGTATGAATTTCGGGTTCCCGATCAGTGAATACAATCGCGCATCCTGGAGTCTGGGGTTTGAGAATACACGCCTGGATATTAATGAAGACACCGCACCTGTTTCGTACAGTGAGTGGGTGGACGAGAATGGTGATGACTATAATTCCTTCATCACAACAGTGAGCTGGTCGCACGATACCCGTAACCGGGCAATTTTCCCAGATCGTGGTTATTACAGTTTATTGTCGGCCGATATTGCGTTACCGGGTGGTGATCTTGAATATTACAAATTGAATGTTCGGCAGAAGTACTATATTCCATTGGGCAAAGGCACTAGCCTGTTTTTGGGGGCAGAGCTGGGTTATGGCGCGGGTTATGGTGATACCTCTGCATTACCGTTTTATAAAAATTATTATGCGGGTGGTGGTCGTTCGGTGCGTGGATACCGGGGAAATACCCTGGGGCCGAGGGATGCTGTGTCAGATCGGCCACTGGGCGGGCCGATTAAAATCGTGACGCACCTGGAATTATTTTTTCCATCACCCTTTGCGGAAACGGAGCGAAGCTTCCGTTTGAGTACCTTTATTGATGCGGGTAACGTCTTTGCATCAGAATCAGATATTCAGGCAGATGGATTGCGGTCTTCATACGGCTTTTCTGCTATCTGGCTGACCCCCGTTGGTGCGCTGACCTTTAACTGGGGCTGGGCCATCAATGCCAAACCGGAAGATGATACGGAGATATTCCAGTTCTCTATTGGTACGCCGTTTTAGGGCTCGCTATCCGGCGTATGCCGGAGGGAGTATAAATTCTCTGTTTAGTGCGAAAACGGCGTAAAATCACAAAATTGTTCAGGCATTGGGTCGGGCGGTTTTTCGTGGCATCATAGAGGGATGTCAAGAGCAAAGTTGCTTATTATCAATTGTATATGAGTGGAGATTATGTCAAGAAAAACAATCAGTAAGCGCGCCTTTCACTATTCCAGAGTATTATTGTGTGTTTGCCTTGTGGCGTGGTTAAGCGTTGTCGGCACTGTGGCTGTCGCCGCCGAGATCAAAATCGGATTTGTCAATGCAGCACGCGTACTGGAGGAGGCTCCGCAAGCTGATGCGGCACGCGCACGTCTTGAAAGGGAATTTTCACCTCGTGATAAAAAGCTGGTAGATGCACAAAAAAAGGTGCGCACGCTTGAAGAGAAACTTACCCGTGATGGTGCCATCATGAGTGAAACCGAGCGGCGGAAACTGGAGCGGGATATCCTTTCCCAGCAACGTGATCTCAAGCGTAGCCAGGAAGAATTCCGGGAAGATTTGAATATCCGCCGCAACGAGGCTTTCGATATCCTGCGGCGCAGAGTGTTTGAAGTGATCAACGATATTGCAAAGGCTGAAAAGTACGATCTCGTTATCAGTGATGGCGTTGTTTATGCCAATGACCATATTGATATTACTGGCAAAGTGGTTGAGCAGTTGAAGAAGGAATTTGCTGTGACCACAAAAAAATAAATAATCGTTTAAATAACCCGTACTGTTCTGATGCCTGCGTTTACTGTGCAAGCGATTGTTGAGCGGCTTAATGCGCAAGGTCTGTCGGCACAGTTTTCCGGGAATGCTGGTGATGAAATCAGGCGGGTAGCCTCATTAACCGAAGCTGGTGAGGGTGATATTAGCTTTCTGG
>QIGJ01000032.1 GCA_003229995.1 Gammaproteobacteria bacterium
GGAATAGTCGTTCTATTTCGAGCTTTTGTGATTGAGGAACGGACGAAGACGGGCTGAAGCCGGGATGCAAAACAGGGAAGTTATTTCGTGCCCATTCCTAAGCATCCCACAACGCCCGAATCGCTGCCACACCCTGTGCACCATGGACAAAAGCCTGTTGCAAGTCAGCCGGTGTCATCCCGCCCAGCGCATAAACCGGACAATGCGCCAGGTCCGCCAACACCTGAAACTGTTCCCAACCCAATGGCACAATGTCGGGGTGACTCGCCGTAGCCACCACCGGGGAGAACATCACAAAATCCGCTCCCAATTTTTCTGCCTGACGCAATTGCTCTGGCGAATGACAGGATGCTGATACCCACTTAACGTCAGGCCGCTCAGACAGAGACGCAAGCCGCCTGCTATCAAGATGCACGCCCGTCGCACCCACCTCGACCACTAATCCCGGATCAGCATTTAACATCAGAGTCGCGTCATATCGCTCACACAGTGCTTGGCATTGTTTAGCTAACGTCAGATAGTCAGCCTCGGAAAGTGTTTTGGCGCGTAATTGCACCAGCCGAATATCGTCGCGTAAACGGGTTTCCAGTTGTGCAAGAAACGTCGGGGAATCGCCGCCGGGATTCGGCGTAACAAGATAACAATCCGGCAACTGCACTGCCGTGACGATGGGAATATTGGCTGCTGGAAAATCGTAGTCAGGCAGCTCGTATGGCTGCACCCAAGCCAGTGGCTGACCTTCGCGTCCCTTCCTGGCAACAGAAAGCGCAACAGAAAGTGTTTCGCCGCTAAAACCATCCACCCGCCACACATCCAGCAATACCGATTTATCGGGATAATCGTGACGCACCCGAATCAGTGGCCGTGCCTGTTGCACATCGATACCCAACTCTTCGTGTAATTCGCGGGCCAATGCTTCACGCACGGTTTCACCCGCCTCCACTTTGCCACCAGGAAATTCCCACAGGCCTCCCTGATGTACATGCACTGGCCGTCGGGCAATTAATACACGGCCACGCTCATCAAATATCGCAGCGGCAACAACATGCACCACAGATTCAGGTGGCCGGAAATCAGCTCCGGTATTCAGCATTGATGCGTACATAATCGTAGGACAGGTCACAAGTCCATACCCGTGCCGTGGCATCGCCACGATTCAGCATCACGCGCACGGTAATTTCAGTTTTATCCATCACCTGTTGACCCGCTTCTTCGCGGTAATCGGGATCACGGCCACCATCGCGTGCGAGGCACACATCATCCAGATACAACTCAATCGCATTGATATCCAGATTCACCAATCCAGCCCGTCCCACCGCTGCAAGAATACGCCCCCAGTTCGGGTCACTGGCAAAAAAGGCCGTCTTCACTAACGGCGAATGCGCAATGGTATACGCCACTTGCAGACACTCGACCTCGTCACGGCCACCTTCCACCACCACGGTGATGAGTTTGGTGGCACCCTCACCATCGCGCACAACGGCCAGTGCCAGTTTCTCGCACACATCGGCCACTGCGGCACACAGCGCATCAAACGTATCACCTTCAGTTTGATCAACCGTTGCGGCCGATTGCCCGGTCGCCATCAGCAGGCAAGCATCGTTGGTGGAGGTATCGCCATCCACGGTAATGCGATTAAAGGATTTATTCACCGCACGAGCCAGACAAGCCTGCAATACGTTTTGCGGCACACTGGCATCTGTGGCGACATAGGCAAGCATCGTCGCCATGTCGGGCCGGATCATGCCCGAGCCCTTGGCAATACCGGTAATGGTGACCATGTGACCCTCTATTTTCAGTTGCCGGGAAACACCCTTGGGCACGGTGTCCGTCGTGAGGATACCGTGAGCCGCATCGACCCAGCCATTTTCATCCAGTGCGGCCAGCGCTTTGGGCACCGCATCACAAATGGCGGTGACTTGCAGGGGCTCGCTGATAACCCCCGTAGAAAAAGGTAACACCGCCTCGCACACGCAGCCTGCTGTTTGCGCCACAGCATCACAACAGGCCAAGGCATCTTTCATGCCCTGCTCGCCCGTACCTGCGTTGGCATTACCCGTATTGATCAACAAATATTGGGGGGATATTTGTGCCCAGTGCTCACGGGCCACAATCACTGGCGCGGCACAAAAAGCATTACGTGTGAATACCGCAGCCACGTTAGCGCCGTCGCACAACGCCATCACCACCAGATCACGGCGATCCGGATGTTTGATACCGGCACAGACTGTGCCCAAACGCAAACCTGCGACAGGGTGCAAAATAGGAAGTGTGTGAATATTTGAAGTCATAGCGAATAAAGATACAAGAGAGAAAGAGCAGAGGAAAGATAAAAAGCTGACAATCCCCTACGAGAGGCTTTCGTTATAACCCCGTTTTAATGTGAATTCAACTCCTGGATTCCGGCTAAAAACATGCCGGAATGGCGGTATTTTCAGTCACTAAAGTCTAACCTGCTAACAGAACGATTTAGTCCTTAATTCACATTTTATAATTCTGTTTTACTTTCCCCTCTGCCCTTACGCCAACCGACCATGGCACTGTTTGTATTTTTTACCAGAACCACAGGGACAGGGTTCATTGCGCCCTACTTTGCGGCCTTCGCGCACAAAGGGTTTCTCGGTTTCTGCGGCAGTTTTTGCCTCATCCGGTGCTTCACCCGCCGTTGGTGACGCTATTTCGTCATGACGATAAGAAACCGGTACCGTACTGCGACGCTGTTCGTCAATGGCTGCCACATCCTCTTCGGCCTGAATCTGTATTTTGGACAGCATCTCCACCACTTCCCGTTTGACCCGTTCCAGCATCTGCGAAAACAATTCAAACGCTTCGCGTTTGTACTCCTGCTTGGGGTTTTTCTGTGCATAACCACGCAGGTGAATGCCCTGACGCAAATGATCCATCATGCCCAGATGGTCTTTCCACTGCTCATCCAGCACTTTGAGCATCACCGCCTTTTCAAAATGACGCAACACGCTCTTGCCAACCATGGCTTCTTTTTCAAAATAGCTTTGTTCCATCGCTTCCAGAATACGTTTACGCAGTGTCTCTTCATGTAGGTCATCGTCTTCATCCAACCACTGCTGGATCGGTATAGAGAGCATAAATTCATCGGTCAGTGCCTTTTCCAGGCTCGCAACATCCCACATTTCCTCCAGACTTTCTGGCGGAATATACGTGCTGATCACTTCATCAACAACCGCCTCACGCATCCCAACAATGGATTCGGATACATCATCTGTTTGCATCAGTTCTGCACGCTGACCATAAATCACTTTACGCTGATCATTGGCAACATCATCATATTCCAGCAGGTTTTTACGGATATCGAAGTTGTGGCCCTCTACTTTACGCTGGGCATTTTCGATCGCCTTGTTAACCCACGGATGTTCAATGGCTTCACCTTTTTCCATACCCAGTTTTTGCATCAATCCAGCGACACGATCCGAGGCAAAAATGCGCATCAGATTATCTTGCAGGGACAGATAAAAACGGCTGGAACCGGGGTCACCCTGCCGACCGGAGCGGCCACGCAACTGGTTATCCACACGCCGTGACTCGTGGCGCTCGGTACCCACCACATGCAAACCACCCGCCGCCAGCACCGTATCGTGGTGTTTCTGCCAGTCCGTCGTCATTTGTTGACGTTTGTCCTCGCTGATATCCCCCGCTTCGGTCAACTCAACCTCAAGGTTGCCACCCAATACAATGTCGGTACCACGACCAGCCATGTTAGTAGCAATGGTAATGGCTCCCGGCGCACCGGCCTGGGCAATAATCTGCGCTTCTTTCTGATGAAACTTGGCATTCAACACATTATGTTTGATATTTTGTTTGTCCAGCAAATCGGAAAGATACTCAGACGTTTCAATGGATGCCGTACCCACCAGCACTGGCTGCTGGCGCTCACGACAGTCTTTGACATCTTCCACAATGGCGGCAAATTTTTCTTCCGGCGTAAGGAAGACCAGATCCGCATGATCCTTTCGCGCAACGGCTTTGGAGGTAGGAATGACGATCACTTCCAGACTGTAAATCTGCTGAAACTCAAAGGCTTCAGTATCAGCAGTCCCCGTCATACCTGCCAGTTTGTCATAAAGACGGAAAAAATTCTGAAAGGTGATTGCAGCCAGGGTTTGATTTTCGTTTTGCACCTGCGCGCCTTCTTTGGCTTCCACCGCCTGGTGCAAACCATCAGACCAGCGACGCCCCGGCATGGTGCGACCGGTGAATTCATCAACAATGACCACCTCATTATTTTTGACGATGTAATCCACATTACGCTGAAACAACGTGTGCGCACGCAAGGCGGCAGTCGCATGATGCATAAGCTTGATGTTGGCAGCGTCATACAGACTTTCGTCTTCACCCAGCAAACCCACCTCGACCAGAAACTCCTCCACATGCTGATGTCCCAGCTCGGTGAGAAAAACCTGCTTACTCTTTTCTTCGAGGTAATAATCGCCTTCTTCTTCACCCTCTTCGAGCTTCTCTCCTGCCTGTGGCACCAGTTTGGGTCCGATGGCGTTGATCTTTTCGTACAGTTCGGAGCTGTCTTCCGCAGGACCAGAAATGATCAGGGGAGTACGCGCCTCATCAATGAGAATAGAGTCCACCTCATCAACAATGGCGAAGTGCAAATCACGCTGCACCTTGTCTTCGGTACTGAAGGCCATATTGTCGCGCAGGTAATCGAAACCAAATTCATTGTTGGTACCGTAGGTGATATCCGCCGCATAGGCTTCGCGTTTTTGTTCGGCATCCTGACCGGAAAGAATCACTCCAACGGAAAGCCCGAGGAAGTTGTACAGTTTGCCCATCCACTCGGCATCACGTTTTGCCAAGTAATCGTTAACCGTCACCAGATGTACGCCCTTGCCGGACAAGGCATTGAGATACACCGCCAGCGTCGCCACCAGGGTTTTACCTTCACCGGTACGCATTTCCGCAATTTTGCCGTCGTTGAGCATCATGCCGCCAATCAGCTGCACATCAAAGTGACGCATGTTCAATGCACGTTTGCCCGCCTCCCGCACCACGGCAAAAGCCTCAGACAACAAGTCATTAATGCTCGTGCCATTAGCGATGCGTTCACGAAACTCATCGGTCTTGGTACGCAACGCCTCATCCGAAAGCGATTCGACCCCGGCCTCCATTGCGGTGATTTTTGCCACCGCTTTGTTGAGACGTTTAATCAACCGTGCATTGCGGCTGCCGAAAATTTTATTCAGAAAGTTACTTGCCATAGTTTTGGATTATGTGTCTTTATCGTCAGTTTTTATTGTGTGTTTTGCTGTAACTTCAAGCGTCAGCTTTCATATGCTTATTTTTTGTGCTCATTCGGAAAAATACGGAAAACAGACCGGCAACGGAAATACCCCTCCCGGTCAAGGTCAAAGTTTGGGGATTATAGCGGGGATCAGAGCTTTAGAGAATGGCCACGCCGGATTCGGCATCGCTTAAGTGATCAGTTAAATGTGAATTAAGTGCTAAATCGCTCTGTTTTCAGCGTATGGCAGCAAAATGGAGCCTAACGTGCCGCCAAAATATACTTTTTGGGGTCAACTGCCTTACCTTTGTATAACACCTCGAAATGCACATGAGGCCCGGTAGAGCGACCCGTAGAACCCATCAGCGCCAGCACCTGACCTTTTTTCACAGTATCGCCCGCCTGCACCAACACCTGTTTACCGTGGCCATAGCGTGTGACATAACCGTTACCGTGATTCACCTCCACCAGCTTACCGTAACCATAGCGATCACCCGCCCAGGTCACCACACCGGCACCCACAGAAATCACATCACTGCCTTCCTTGCCCGCCAGATCCATCCCTTTATGGTGCTCGCGACGCCCCGTAAAGGGATCGGTACGCATACCATAATAAGAAGAAATCCATCCACGTTTGATGGGACGCCCCGCAGGACTCACCTCATCTTCGAGATTACGACTCATCAGCAGGGTTTCCAGCAGACCCAGCTGGGCACTACGATCATCCACTTGTTTTGAAAGCGATTCCAGCGACGCAACAAAGCCCGGTACGCCAATGGAATCCACAGCCGCTGTATTTTCAGGTCCACCCACAGCAGGTAGACTGGAAAAATCAAATTCTCCACGATCCAGTTTGGCCATTTTGGTGAGACGCTCACCCAAGGCATCCAAACGAATCATCCTGGCCTGCAACTCACCCAGACGCAGTGCCAAAGCATCTATATCTTCATCCACTTTCTGGCGGGCGGTGGCAATTTCCTCGCGCTGCATATCCATTTCACCCTGCCAAGCAGTCAACAACGCCTTTTCCTGATTCGGTGTGGCCTGCGTAGCCGTAAAATAACCACCATAAAACATCAGGGAGGGGATAATTGCCAGCGTCAGCACTGCGCTCAGAATAACACCGGGAGAACCCAGTTTAAGAGTACTGGTTTGTCGCCCGCGCCTGCCAATAAAAATGATGTTCATCGTTTAAACAACCCTTAATACTTTGAAGCTTTGAATGACTACACACGCTGTCAATGTGTATCGGCTTTTTTGCCAATAACTACAACATCTACCGCCACAATCCAGACAATTCAAGGAATTGCTGCCACAATGTCAGACATATGTCATCCAAACCCGTCGCCAAAATTCTTTCACGCCAAGACAGTGCATTAAATTCACTGCTTGAACGTGCCCAATACCTGCAACAACTGACACAAGCTCTGCGTGACAGCCTTGATGAACACCTTGCAGCACACATCACCGTCGCCAACCTGCGCGAGCAAACGGTCGTCATCACCACCGACACACCCGCCTGGTTAACCCAGTTACGTTATCAGGCACCAACAATCTTGAGTTTACTTAAAACGCTGCCTGGCCTGCAAAAGTTGCAAAAAGTACAATTTAAAATACAACCTGCCAGTTTCAGCTCACCGACACCACCCTCACGTCGTGTCAATTTGTCCGCCACCAGCGCACATTTACTGGAAAGCGCAGCCTCCGACACA
>QIGJ01000194.1 GCA_003229995.1 Gammaproteobacteria bacterium
TGAGATTTTTTATTTCATTAAATGCCACCCGGCTCAACCCCACCAATGCGCCCTGAGCCGGAATAGTGCTTGTATCAACAGCGTCAATAATAAAAGCACCTCGCGTCACAGTATAAAGCCGGGGAGTCGTTGGGGCTTTCACCAATATTTGTATTAACGCAAGAAGACATTCGCTGGCCTGCATCCCGGTCGGGTCCAGTACATTGTCATCATCTAAACCATAACCTGAGTCAGCCATATACAAAACGGCATCAAATGCTTCTGTATCTATACTTCCTGATACCATTTCATCCATGGAGGCGATAATGCAATCAGTGGCCGTTTGCTGTGTAATGTGGGTACATATCGTGTCAAAAATTGAGACATCACCTTCTTTAATGGCCAGCCATTTTTTGTTGGCTATCGTAAAATCGCTTAATACTTCAGTCTTCCACTCAAACCGGAGATCGCTTATCCTTGTTTAATAATGCGGAACAAACCAGGCCATTAATACTGACGACCTTGTTGCCGTCTTCATCACACACCCATAAATCACATTCAACTTTTCGTGCGGTGCGTTTTTTCATACGACCATGGCAATAGAGCCGTACGGGAAGTACACCATAAACTTTCATTTCATTAATCGCCGTCGGTAAAAACGCCCCTTTTTCAGGGTCCAGCAAACATAATACGGTTTGCAGGCAACCATCCAGCAGACTTGGATGAACTTGATAGTGACGACTATCCTGGGCAAGATCATCCGGTAAAACCAACTGACTGATCACTTCATTACCATTATCTTTCAGATAACAACAGGCTATTGATTGAAACAGAGGCCTGTATTGCATAGAAAATTTTGTAAAAGTCTGATAGACCTCACTTGCCTGTCGTGGTTTTTCAAACTTCGTTAACAGATCCTGGATATCGACTCTGGAATTTCCAGCGGATCGCAACGGGTAAATAAATGCACTCGCATGCCGACTGACCTGATCAGGGTTCTGTTCATCAAAACTTTTCACTGTGAATACCTCTCCCGATTCGCTCACATTCACTTCCATATTGAGCGCTTTGCTTGAGTCGAGCACCAATGCTTTTTCAATGGAAATATCAGTCAGTCGCCACCCCTTACCTATATCCATTGATGTTCTCTGGGCACACTCAATCATGGCTTCGATATAGCCTGCGGCAGGCATAATAGAAAGCCCGTCAACAACATGGTCTTCCAGATAATTCAAGCGATGGTCGGCAAGGTCGCAGCGCCATACATTGGCGGCAGGGATTTTCATTCCTAGCAATGGGCGCTCAACATCATCCAGACGGTCACGTCGCTGTGACTCGGATTCACGCCACAAAACTTCGCGTTGCCAGGGATAAACAGGCAATTTTATAAAATGACCTTCCGGGTGACGGCGTTGCCATTGCAGTTCAGCACCTTCTGCATAGGCCGTCGCGATGGATTGATAAAAAGCTTCCGGCTCTCGCTGTTTTCTATTTAAGGTTTGGCACAGGTTTATTTCTGTTCCGGCATCAGCACCAATTTCTTTAATGGCATTACGCAATACCGGATGAGGACCCACTTCGATAAACACACGGTAATCATCATCAATCAATGTTCGTATCGCCTTTTCAAAATAAACAGGGTTACGCACATTTTCACACCAGTAAGCCGCATCATAACGCCTGTCGGTTATACGCTTCCCGGTTACGGTGGAATAAAGTGGTATAGTGGGTTCAACAGGCATCAGTGATGCCAGACGTTCCATCAACTCTGGCTTAAGTGGCTCCATCATTGGACTGTGATAAGGCACTTCAACGGTCAATCCACGGGCAAAGACATCCCGCTTTTCCAGTTGCTCCCGCAATTCATCCAGACATTCGGAATCACCCGCCAATGTCACCCCGGTAGGGCTGTTGATTGCCGCGATACTGACCTTCCCCTGATAAACCGTAATTGCTTCCAGCGCCTCGTCATGCGTCAGGCCAACCGCTAACATACTGCCTTGGTGTGCTGCTTTTTTCTGAATCTGACTGCGATAAAAAGCAACATGTAACGCATCCCGCAGGCTCAACATACCGGCTGCCCAGGCAGAACTTATCTCGCCCACTGAATGCCCCACCACTGCCGCAGGTTCCAGGCCTTCAGACCGCATTGTCTCGGTCAGTGCATATTGAATGACAAAATTTGCCGGTTGCGCATATTGTGTTTCTGTAATGCGGGAGTTTTCTTCCGATTTCATCATTTCCGCTTTAATGGAAAAATCGGCAATTTCCTGAAAGATGCCATCTGCACACTCTACGGATTCTCTGAACACAGCATTGTCCTGATAAAGCTCCTGCCCCATTCCCCACCATTGCGGGCCCATTCCCGTATAGATAAAAACCGGCTTTACCCGGCCGGTAAAAGGTTTGCTGCCTTCTGCCGCCTGAGGTGAATACCCCTTGTTAACATACTCATCCAATACGCCAAGCAGCTCCTTGTCATTTTTACCCCACAGTGCGAGGCGATGCTCCAGGTGCCCCCGTCGCCGCGAAGCTGAATAAATAACATCATCAAGCCTGCTGCCAGAATGCAGCAATTGCAGATATTCTTTCGCCAGAGCTTTTACGGCTCCCTGACTGCGTGCAGAAATAGGCAACAACCGGCAACACTGTTGACCAACAATTCTTTTACACCCTCCCGTTGTCTCATTGTTTATTTCTGGCGGCAGACTCAATATGGCATGAGCATTGGTACCCCCATAACCAAAAGCGTTAATGGCAATACGCCGAGTTTCACCTTCTGCTGCCAGCGGACTCAACTCTGTGGCCAACATCAAACCATTTTCACCAAAGGGAATATTCGGGTTGGGTTCTTTTAATGTCGCCAGAGGCGGTACTTTATTGTGTTTTAACATCATGCAGACTTTGATGATGCTGGCAACACCCGCCGCTGCTTCCAGGTGTCCGATATTACTTTTCACGGAACCGATCTTACATAAATCAGCACGCTGTCGACCATAAACTGAAGCGATAGCTGATGCTTCTATAGGATCGCCCACAGGTGTACCTGTTCCGTGCGCTTCTACATACTGAATGCTTTGTGCAGCCAAAGCGGCACGGGCGACTACTTTCTCCATCAAAACCTGTTGCGACCCAGCACTGGGAACGGTAATGCCACTGGTTCGGCCATCCTGATTTACACCCACTGCATCAACAACCGCCAAAACATGATCATTATCCGCGAGAGCTTGCTCCAGCGACTTTAGAATAACAATGCCAGCCCCTTCGCCACGGCCATAACCATCCGCGCGCGAATCAAAACTCTTTGACAAGCCATCACGCGCCAGGAATTGTCCCTTTGACATGGCAATCGGATATTCCGGGCGTAACATAAAATTTACCCCCCCGACAATCGCCATATCACACACACCACGGTCAATGTCATTCACTGCATACGAAAAAGCGACCAATGAAGAGGAACAGGCCGTATCAACAGAAATACTGGGGCCACGCAGATCATAGGCATAGGAGAGACGATTGGAGAGCATGGTCAACGTTGCACCTGATGCACTGTGTGTACCGATTTCACTCCGCGCACCACAGCCCAGTTGGTTAAGCATATGATCCAGGGTAAACCCACCCACATAAACGCCCACGTCCTGACCGGCCAATGCCACCGGATCCACTCCTGCATCTTCCAACGCTTCCCATGACACTTCCAGTAACAAACGTTGCTGAGGGTCATAAAATGCGACCTCCCGGGGAGCAAAATTGAAAAATCCTGCATCAAATTCTTTATAATTCCAGTCAACAAAATGTCCTTTACAGACATATGACTTTCCGGATGCCGTGCCTTTTGTATTATAAAACCGTTTCGCTTCCCAGCGATTTTGAGGAATCTCACTGATTGCATTTTTACACTCAGCAATATTTTCCCAGAATGCGTCTGCTGTATTCGCATTTCCGGGGAAACGGCACCCCAACCCGATAATTGCGATCTTTGGCTCCCTATCAACATTCATAATCCATTATCCTCACAGTAAACCTACAGACATTATCCAGATTTTTTTATTGACGACGAGCAACTTTTTCACAAAAAAACAGGCGATATTTACATTCCCATAATAATGCCTTCCCAGTCCACTAAATATTGTTATAAATTAATGAATTTACCAAAATAACTACATATTTACAGCCTATATCATTTTTATATAATCTGATTTCTGTTCTATTTTGTTGGAGGAAAAAACATCCACATATACCCGTGGCGTTTAAGATTTAGGTTTAAGTGTGCATCATATTTTCTCCATGGCAAGACGAAATAACACGTAATAGTCGTTCTGTTGCAAGGAATTTCAACGCAGTCATGGGGTAAATAGGGTATACACACGACCTAAATCCCAAACGCTACGGGTATAGATAGATTTGGATGATACTTCCATCGATGATTAAAAATCCCAGGCCGGAACCGATGGAGAATGCTTAAAATATCTGACTTCACATACTTCAGGCATACTATTGGTTGTAACGTACATAACCACGATGCCAACGCCCTAACTTTTTTGGCACGTTTTGCCATAAAACACCTGCTTTCATTATCCATAATACGGTGTACTGGTATGCTGATGGTTGCTTTCCGCCACAACGCCACAATTTACTGGTCTACCTGGCGATAGCCCCTGAATGCAGCTCTACAGATCACCATGTACTGCTTTTGCTCAAATCTATCCTTTTTCATGAATACGCTTCAATTGAGAACACTCCTCGACTGAGGGGGTAACATTACCCAAAAAGTAATGCCAAAAATTTATTTATTTTTGCTTAACCGGACAGTAGTGATAAAATGCAGTAATTTCCCCCACAAAAATATACAAAGGAAAATTCATGTCTGCACTCATCTGTGGTTCCTATGCCTACGACACCATCATGGTGTTTCCGGACAAATTCAAACACCACATCCTGCCGGACAAGGTACATATGTTGAATGTGTCGTTCCTGGTGCCCGAAATGCGTCGGGAATATGGTGGTTGTGCAGGCAACATCGCCTACAACCTCAAACTGCTGGGTGATGATCCGTTACCTATGGCAACGGTGGGCAAGGATTTTGACCTCTATGCCAACTGGATGGACCGATGTGACATTACCCGCGACCATATCAAGGTTTATGACAGCACCTTCACCGGTCAAGCCTTTATCACCACGGATCAGGACGACAATCAAATTACCGCCTTTCACCCGGGAGCCATGAATCTCTCCCACGAAAATCAAGTGTCTGATGCTGAAGGCATCACTATCGGCATTGTTTCTCCCGATGGTCGTGACGGCATGATTCAGCATGCACAGCAATTTGCCGAAACCAACATTCCGTTTATTTTTGATCCCGGCCAGGGCATGCCCATGTTTGATGGTACCGATCTGCTACGCTTTGCTGAACAAGCCACCTGGATCACCCTCAACGATTATGAAGCTCAGTTATTCGAAGAACGCACCGGCAAATCACCGCATGAAATCGCCGAAATGGTCGATGCCCTGATCATCACCCGGGGCGGCGAAGGCTCATATATTTATACCCGTGAACATCGCACTGAAATCCCTGCTGTCCCAGCCAAACAACTACTCGACCCCACCGGCTGTGGTGACGCCTATCGCGCTGGCCTGCTCCATGGCCTGATGCACGACATGGATTGGGAAACCACCGGGCGCATCGCCTCGTTAATGGGAGCCATAAAAATTGAACAGCACGGCACACAAAATCACA
>QIGJ01000089.1 GCA_003229995.1 Gammaproteobacteria bacterium
ATAGTTTTTCGAAAGCTTTCCGGCGCAAACTACCGTAAACAGGAACACAATGCCAAGCCAAATTGTCCAATCTTCCGGTCACAACACAAACCAACCAGGAAAATATACCCATAGCGTTTGGGATTTAAATCTCAATCGCTATGGGTATAGCCAGGAGTCGCACATGCATCGTCTTATTTTTCTCAGTATTTTCCTGTTTTTCCTGACGGCCAATGCCCAAGCCAGCAATCAACAGGAAATCGAACAACTGCTCGCACAAAAAGACGCTCCCTTTGGCGTAGTATTTGAAATTGTCGAAGGCGATGACAATGCGCTGCAATGGGCCATTCCCGCCGTCAATCAATATATCCGGCAACTGCGGGCGCGTTTTCCCGATATCGGTCTTGCTGTGGTTTCCCATGGCAGCGAGCAGTTTGGCCTGATGAAAGACCAGCAAAAAGAAAACGCCTTGGTACACACCGCCGTGCAATCCCTGGTCGCCAGTGATGTACCTGTGCATGTCTGCGGCACCCACGCCTCGTGGCGAAATAAAACCGCTGCTGATTTTCCAAACTATGTCAATGTTACCCCAGCCGGACCGACAGAGATTCGTAATTATGAAGCGATGGGTTATGTGCTTATCGAAATTAAAAAGCCTTAAAATGTGAATTAAGCGCTAACAACATTCACTCGAAGAACGTCATTGGTTTACCTTCGGTGAAACAAGGTGATTCAGCCCTGAATTCACATTTAAGACAAGGGTATGGCACAGGTGGCACCGCTTACCCTCTCTTGCCTCGCCCCAACAAACCTCGTAACCTAGCACATCTTTTCTTGTAGTTTGATATTTGAAACCCGGTAACAAAAACGATGGTAATCTCAATGGCAGACAATATGGAATCTACAACCGAACAAGCACGTTTCAACATGATTGAGCAACAAATCCGTCCAGCAGAAGTGCTGGATCAGCAGGTGCTGGAGGTGGTTGCCAATACGCTCCGCGAGGCCTTTGTCCCTGCCAGCTACCGTGATCTGGCCTTTTCTGATATCAATATTCCATTGCCCAATGGGCAAATGATGATGAAACCTATTATGGAAGGTCGCCTGTTGCAGGCGTTGGATATCCAGCCTGAAGATTCGATTCTGGAAATCGGCACAGGCAGTGGCTATTTTACTACGCTGCTCGCCAAGCTGGGTAAACAGATTCACAGTATCGAGATCGATGCCGACATTATGGCTACTGCTCAGACGCACCTCACCGACCAGGGCATCGAAAACGTGACCTTGTCACACGGTGATGCTGCACGGAGCTGGAGCCAGGAGGATTCTTTTGATGCCATCGCCATTACCGGTTCTCTGCCGATTTTACCCGAAAGCTTTCAACAACAATTAACCGTGGGTGGTCGTATGGTGGCCATTGTCGGTCAATCACCGGTCATGCAGGTATTACTCATTACCCGGGTCAGTGAAACACAGTGGATCACTAACGCTCTGTTTGAAACGGATTTTCCCGCACTGATCAATGCCGAGCAGCCCCCCGCTTTTGTTTTTTAGTCATTTTTCACAGAGACACCTCCTGTCCGGCCGTTCCTACCGGGCACAGGGCCAGGAGCCTATCGGACTTAGGATGAATCTACTGCGGAAAATTCATTTTGGCCCATTTTTTCGATCCTTTTCGTTGAATATCTCTACTATTCGCCTCAAACGATCAGAAAAATGGACTCAAAATGACTTTCCCTTGCTACGATCCCCTAAGTCCGGCAGGCTCCTAGCATTAAATTAAGGAGTACACTATGCGACGTTTCTCTCTACGTCCTCCACACCCCTCTCAACATAACGTCCAGTATCGCAGTGCTTTGGTTGGCCTTGGCTTGGTATTCATGGCTTCCGCCGCACACAGCGAATCACTGATGGATGTTTATAATCTGGCGACCGGCAACGACCCGACCATCCAGCGTGCTACTGCAAACCATGCGGCTTCACTGGAGGCTCTGCCGCAAAGCCGTGCTAATTTTTTGCCCAGCATCAACATTCGCGCCCGCCAAACTGAATTCAACGGGAATGCGACTAGGCCGTCAAACCTTTCCGGTAACTACAGCAGAACCAACTATTCCCTTGAGCTGACACTGCCCCTTTACCGGCGTGATAGTTACGTTGCCCGTCGTTTGGCCAAACACAGTGTCGCCCGCGCTGATGTTGAATATGAAGCCGCTCAACAGGGTCTGCTATTGCGCGTGGCCGAGGCCTACTTCGACATTCTGGCCCGTCGCGATGACCTGGAATTTGCCCGCGCCGAAAAACTGGCCATCAAACGCCAGCTTGAGCAAACCCAGCAGCGTTTCGACGTAGGTCTGGTCGCCATCACTGACGTGCATGAATCTCAAGCCAGTTATGATCTTACGCTGGCTGAAGAAATTCTCGCCAGTAATCAGCTCAACAATCGCGTCGAAGCACTGCGCGCCCTCACTGGTATTTATCATAACAAGCTGGACAAACTGAATGACGAGATCACCCTGGTACGTCCCGACCCGGAAGATATCGATCAATGGACCCGCATCGCCCTGGAACAAAACCTTACCTTGCTGGCCGCTCAAGCTGCGCTGGATGAGTCCCAGGAAAACGTGGCTCGACGACGCAGTGGCCATTACCCGACGCTTGATCTCGAAGCCCGCCATGCTTACGACGATAATGAAAGCCTCTTTTCTATTTTTGGTACCACCACCGACATTAGCTCTATCGGCCTGAGCTTCAACCTGCCCATTTACGCAGGTGGCCGCACCAGCTCACAAACCCGTCAGGCATTGCATTTGCTTGAAGCCAGCCAACAAGCACTGGAGGAACAACGCCGCAGAACCCAATTACAAGTCCGCAACGCCTACCTCGGTGTGCTTTCCGGTATCAGCCGTGTTCAGGCACTCAAGCAGGCACTGGTTTCCAATCAGAGCGCATTGCGTGCCGCCGAGGCAGGTTACGATGTGGGCACCCGCACCACCGTTGACGTATTACTCGCCCGTCGTAACCTGTTCAGCGCCCAGCGCGATTATGCCCAGTCCCGCTACGATTACATTCTGGATACCCTGCGTCTCAAACAGGCCTCCGGTTCATTGACCGCTGATAGCCTGCAAGCAATCAGCAATTGGTTACATTGACCTTGCCTGCGTTAAGCACTGTGTCGATTTAATCATTCGGAAGAACGGGTACCACGGTTTTTCTCAATCACCACGACCGCGTGAATACCATCGAACATCGCAAGCCAAACGGGCATTTCCGACCCACTGCCTTTCTGCATCCCCGCTACTGGCTCACTTGGTTGGGTCTGGGAGCATTATGGACACTGAGCCGTCTGCCGTTTGGTCTGCAAATGCAGCTAGGCATACAACTGGGCATGCTGATGTATCATCTGGCCCGCCGTCGCCGCCACATCACCCGTTGTAATATTGCCCTCTGTTTTCCCGAACTGGATTCTGAAGCACAACGAATGTTGGTGCGTAAAACCTTCCGCTCCGCAGGCATTAGTTTGATGGAAACCGGTCTCGCCTGGTGGGGCAACGACAAAATGCTGGCCAAACGAGTAGAAATAGAAGGACTGGAGCATCTGCAACGGGCTACCGCCCAAGGCAGGGGAGTACTACTGCTGGGAGCTCATTTTACCAGCCTGGAAATCAGTGGTCGCCTGCTGTCTCAATTTCACCCGTGTGCTGCGATGTACCGAAAGCATGACAACCCCCTGTTCGAGGCAATCATCAAACATTCACGGGAAACGCACTTGGACAGAATCATCTCACGCAGAGATATGCGGGGCATGGTTCGGGCGCTGCGTGAAGGCACTGTCGTATGGTATGCCACGGACCAGGACTTCGGTCCTCGCCACAGTGTATTCGCCCCTTTTTTTGGTATACAAACCACATCGTTGGTGATGACGTCCAAGCTGGCCAGACTGTCCAACGCACCCGTGGTGCCTTTTTTCTCTCAACGCCTTGATGATGACAGCGGTTACAAACTGACGCTGCTGCCCGCATTAACCGACTTCCCCAGTGGCGATGACGTGGCCGATGCCACTCGCATCAATGTTGTCATTGAGCAGCAGGTACGCAAAGTGCCAGACCAATACTTGTGGTTACATCGTCGCTTTAAAACCCGCCCTGAAGGTGAGCCCGGCCTGTATAGTTGGGCTGATAAA
Source organism: Gammaproteobacteria bacterium (assembly GCA_003229995.1). Taxonomy (GTDB): domain Bacteria; phylum Pseudomonadota; class Gammaproteobacteria; order SZUA-152; family SZUA-152; genus SZUA-152. The sequence continues at coordinate 4,160 of QIGJ01000089.1, forward strand.
AAACGCACCCGTGAGCGTGACCGCCAGCGCCGCGAGGAAACGCAGCCATGAGCAACGGACTGTTTCGTTATCGCCTGTTACTGCGCCTGCTCGCGCCACTCATCCTGATTTTTAACGCCTGGCAGGCCGCACGTAGCGGAGAGTGGCGTCTATTCCGTCAACGACTGGGTACCTGTCTGCCGCAACGCACTGACGCGCCATTATGGCTGCATGCTGCCTCGGTGGGTGAACTCATTGCTGCCCAACCATTAATAGCCGCCCTGCGGGAACGTTTTCCGCATATTTCCATCGTGCTCACCACGGTTACCTCCACAGGTGCAATGCTCGCACAACAACGCCTGCCAGCCGATGTGCAACATATTTATTTACCCATGGATTGGCCTGGTGCAACACAGCGATTTTTATATGCCGTAAAACCCCGTGCTGCATTGATTATGGAAACTGAACTGTGGCCCAATTTATTTGCAAACATCGCCCAACAAAATATTCCGTTGATTATCGTCAATGGCCGACTTTCCTCGCGCAGCCGTAATGCCGCAGCCTGGATAAAAAAACTCTACGCCGTCACCTTAAAAAAAGTCAGCGCCATCCTGGCCCGCTCGGCAGATGATGCCAATGCTTACATCCAGTTAGGTGCCACTGCTGAAAAAGTCCATTTACTCGGTAATATCAAATGGGCCGGCACCAACCCCTTTGCTGAAACACAAGCTATCAATCCTGGTCGCCCTTATGTGCTCGCCGCATCCACACATGACAATGAAGAACAACAACTCACGCATATCTGGAAAAAAATGGCGCACCAAACACAAGGCCGACTACTGGTTATCGCTCCTCGCCACCCTCAGCGTCGAGACACTATTCTCAAACAACTCCATAAACAATACTCAAAACAAGTCATTGCTGTACGCAGTCGTGGCGATACCATTAATGCCAACACCCAAATTTATCTCGCTGACACATTGGGTGAATTGGAAGGTTTTATGAAGGGCGCAGATTGTATATTTATGGGTGGTTCACTGATTCCTCACGGTGGCCACAATATTTTGGAACCCGCACGATTGGGCAAACCCATCGTCTTCGGACCCAGTATGACGAATTTCGCCGAAGAAACGCAACTGTTGTTACAAGCTGGCGGCGCAAAACAGGTAACGAATGAACACACATTGTGCGAAACATTAAGTCATTGGCTGGCACATCCACAAACGGCTTCTGTTTTAAAAGGCCGTACAAATATTGTTAGAGCAAGATGCTGTGCTGGATAATTATCTGCAAGCCATTTCCAGACTTTGTCAGTTAAATCCTGTAAAATCAGAAAATACCCGGGAATAAGGAATGGGCACGAAATAACTTCCCTGCGTTTGGCGCCCGGATTTAGTGCGACTTCGTTCGTTCTGATTGACGACTGCATGGATGCAGGAGGTAGAGCAACGCAGGAGCAGTTGCCGAA
>QIGJ01000048.1 GCA_003229995.1 Gammaproteobacteria bacterium
GTATAGCTCATGCAGCTGAGCATCCAGCAGGGCTTGGCTCTATCTAACGAGGACCGAACAGGATGTCAATTAATGCTGGGGAGCCTGTTTTGCCCCTCGCACAAGCACGGCGGGGATGATATGAAAAAAACTGGAGATTATTTTAGGCTACACTATTTGTTTATTCGCGAATTAGCTGTTAGTTGCATGCCTCCTCATGTCAATCCGGCTTTTGGTTGTAATTTCACCCTTTCACACAAGGCATTACATGGCTCACCTGTTCATTTCCGCTGCTCACAAGTCTTCAGGTAAAACCACTCTGAGCATCGGTCTATGCGGTGCATTTCGCCAGCGTGGGCTCAGTGTGCAACCCTTCAAGAAAGGCCCAGATTACATCGATCCCATGTGGCTGTCCCGCGCTGCCGGAAAGGATTGTTACAATCTGGATTTCCACACTCAAAAGCACAACGAGATACTCAGTGTCTTTGGTCACCACACAAACTCAACCGACATCAGCATCATCGAAGGCAACAAGGGACTTTACGATGGCCTTGACCTTGAAGGCACTAACAGCAACGCCGCGCTGGTCACCCTGCTCGACTCACCAGTGATTCTGGTGATCGATGCCCAGGGTATGACCCGTGGCATTGCCCCGCTGATTCTTGGTTATCAGGCCTTTGAAAAAGATCTCAATATCGCCGGGGTGATTCTCAATAAACTGGGCGGCAGTCGCCACGAGTCCAAATTGCGTGCCGTTATCGAGCACTACACCGATGTGCCTGTGGTGGGTGCGGTACATCATGACCCCATGCTGGATATCCAGGAGCGGCATTTGGGTTTAATCCCCAGTAACGAGGCAGCTTCTGTAGAAAGACAAATCCAGGCCATTGCCGATGTTATTGGCCAGCACGTAAATCTCGACCAACTGCAACACATCGCCAACCATGCCACTACACCTGCTTATCAGCCTCTGCCAAAAACTGAATCCGTCACAGCAGATATTCGCATCGGCATCGCGCAAGACACTGCCTTTGGTTTTTATTATCCCGATGATCTGGCCGCCTTTCGCTCTGCGGGGGCAGAACTGGTGAGTATCGATACGCTGCACGACATACAGCTACCAGAAATCGACGGCCTGTTTATCGGCGGTGGTTTCCCCGAGACCCAGATGCAAACACTGGAAGCGAATATTTCCTTGCGTGACAGTATTCGCACCGCCATTGAGGCAGGTCTGCCCGTGTATGCCGAGTGCGGTGGCCTGATGTATTTGTCGCGCAGCTTACAATGGAATGAAAGCAAATGCAGCATGGTGGGTGCGCTGCCTATGGACACACGTATGCACCAACGCCCACAGGGACGTGGTTATGTGCAACTGGCCAGAATGCGCAACCCTCTATGGAATAAAGTGGTCAATAAAAGCAAACATATTAATGCTCACGAGTTTCATTATTCCTCCGCCGAAAACCTCGAAAAAACCACACAATTCGCTTATCGTGTCTTACGGGGCCATGGAATCAATGGTCAACACGACGGCATTATTCATCGCAATGTACTGGCCAATTACAGCCACATGCGCAACGTGGAAAACAACCCGTGGGTAAAACAGTTTGTTGACTTTGTCCGCAAGCAACAATAACCCGGATTTTTCCACGCAGTCATTATCATCAGCCACCAAAGAGACAACGACCCTATATGAACATCATCAGCTTTTCCCCTGCCGCCATTGCACAGATAAAAACAAACATACAGGACGACAAGCACAGCGCTATAGCATTGCGTATTGCCGCCACCATGACCGCAGATGAGACCATTAACTACGGCATAGGATTCGATGAAACAAAAGAAGATGACGTGCAATTTACTTATGACGGCGTTAATTTTCTAGTCAGCCCGGATTGCCTGGAATTATTAAACGGCGCACATATCGATTATGTTGAAATTGAAAATGACCAACACCATTTTATTTTTCTTAATCCCAACGATCCCAATTACAAGTCACCCAAAGAGTAAAAACGCATTGAAATGATTCTGGTAACGCATTTTCATAATGTCAAAATATAGCCTCAACATCAGCAACAATAGCGAGTTCTTCTGGCCACTGTTAATCGGCCTGATCACCACCCTGTTTGCTATACTACTCTCCGGTATTGCGGCTTGGTTTTGGCCGCAATACCAAGCTATTCTGGCCATCAGTCAAATTATTCTTACCGGCATCAGTTTTTTCCTTATTTCACGCATTGCACAATACATGAAAAAACATTTTCTCTCACCACTGGCACAATTACGCGAATGGGCACAACGCATGCGTAATGGCGATCTTTCCGCCCGCGTTCCGCAACCCAAACAGAGTGAATTTTCAGCACTGGCAAATGATATCAATAAACTCGGTGATTCATTACGCACATTAACACGCAGCATGGATGAACAGGTCAGTCAACAAACCATTATCCTGCAACGGAAAACCCGTTCACTGGAAATTTTGTATGATGTTGCAGCCCGCAGTAATTCGGCAAAGAACATTGATGAATTGCTCATCGGTTTTCTCAACACTTTGACCGAAATCGTTTACGCTCATGCCGGTACGGTTCGCCTGATGAATGATGACCAGCAAATGCGCTTGGTCGGCAGCGTGGGCCTGGATGACAGCATCATCGAAAAAATTCGCCGGGTACCCATCGAGCATTGTTTGTGTGCACAGGAATTTTCCAGAAATATGCTGTTGTGTCAAAACCGTTTTGAGCGCTGCCAGAATATTGCTGGTGATCTGTTATTTTCCGGGGATAAACTGGAAAATATCGCCATTCCTTTGCGCTATAATAATCGCACACTGGGCATTTATAATCTGTTTGTGGAAAAACTCGGGCTCACTGAACGTGAAGACATTAAAGACATTCTCACCAACATTGGTCAGCACCTCAGTATGGCCATTACCAAATCATACTGGGATGCGGAGTCCCATCGTTTATCCATCATGCAGGAACGCACCATGCTAGCCCATGAGCTACATGATTCGCTGGCACAGACTCTGGCCAGTCTGCGTTTTCGCGTCAGCATGCTGCAAAAAACCCTTTCTCCAGGGAGCACACACTCAAACACCAAAAGTACCGATGCGCAAAAAGAAGTAAAACAAATCAAGGTCGGTCTGGATGAAGCCAACTTTGAACTGCGCGAACTACTGACTCATTTTCGCATTCGCATGGATGAGCGTGGCTTGATTCCGGCAACTGAAGGCTTGGTGGAACGTTTCAAAAATGAAAGTCACTGTCAGATATTTTTCCAGAACGAGTGTTCTGAACTAAAACTGCCACCCGTGCTTGAAGTGCATGTTCTGCATATTATTCAGGAGGCATTGGCCAATATTCGCAAGCACAGCCACGCCAATTATGTACGAATTTTAATGAGTGGTGATGAATCACTCGGATTTCATCTGCTGATCGAAGATGATGGCATGGGCATCGAAGTTGATATTAATAACGCCATGCCTGGAGAACATGTCGGGCTCACTATTATGCGTGAACGGGCACAGCGCATCGGTGCTGAGTTCAGCATTGAAAGTGATCCCGGTGAAGGCACCCGTATTGAATTGCGATTACAGGATATGCAAAGTCGTAAAAAAAATCGTCGTCATCAGTGACGGATTACATTAAATTCCGCTAGAATCATATAACATATGAAAGTCCAACTCATTGATGATCACACACTCTTTCGCCTGGGATTAAAAAACCTGCTGGAACACAGCGGCATTGACGTGATCGCCGCTGCCAGCACCGGCCAGGAAGGGCTGGACACGGTTAATGATGTCAAACCCGATGTCATTCTGCTGGACATGCGCATGCCAGATATGGACGGCCTGGAAGTGCTGAAAAAATTACGGGACGCAGGCGTCACCGTACCCATCAGCATGCTCACCACCAGCACCGAGGAGTATGATTTAACTGAATCCTTACGCAATGGTGCTCAGGGTTACCTGTTGAAAGATATGGACCCGGAAGACCTAGTGGCCGCTTTGCACAATATTGTGGCAGGTGAGACTGTAGTCGCACCGCAACTTGCGGGCACCCTAGCCCGCGCCTTACAAGGAAAATCGGTATTACCCGAAAAGAAAACACCCCTGTCTGCACTCACCCCGCGTGAACGGGAAATCATTGAACATCTTGCCTTTGGTCAAAGTAACAAGGTCATCGCCCGCGAACTGGGCATTACCGATGGCACGGTAAAATTACACGTAAAGGCCATACTGCGAAAGCTGGAAGTCCGTTCACGGGTAGAGGCCGCCGTTATTGCTGTTGAGCAAGGGCTGGGTCGGCGACGCAGTCCTCCTTCCTGAGTCCCTGCTCCACATTATTTTGGCTATATCCGGTTTTCTCAAAGGCCGAATGTTTATCTGGCGTTAGCATTATAGTATTTTTGTCTGCATTCATAATGTATGAAACCTGGAAGGTATTTGCGCAGGGATATCAACGTCTCCAGAGACTCGATAAATCATGTCAATAAAGGCATTCAGAGTACGAATTTGTAAGGCTTCACGGCGATCTGTAAATTGTTCCCTTTTCTGAAAGACAGACTGACGACGAATAATCCCTTGAGCTTGAGTCGCTTTCCTATAAACTTGTTTGTGGTCATAGATTCTGATCCCCCTTGCTATTGATGTCTTTACAACACCAACAGTAGGGAAAAGTCTATGACCAATCAATACCTTAATTCCTTTGAGAAAACTGGATAGACCCTTTATTTTGCGACCCATATTATGAAAAGTAACAACGATCTGGTGAATGAACAACAGAAACCCATTGCCTCGCTGTCAGATGTGATGGTTTTGTGACAATTTATGACTAAACTAGCCTCAGTAATAAACAATAAACAGGATTTTCCCCGGGCTTTCCATGAAACAGTTTCTCGTTGTCGAAGATAATCGCGATATCGCCAATCTGGTCTCCATGCATTTACGAGACCTGGGTGCCGAAGTACAAGTTGCCAGTGATGGCAATACTGGCCTTTCATTGGCACAAAAAAACCGTTTTGACCTGATTATTCTCGACCTTATGCTGCCCGGTATTGACGGTCTGGAAATTTGTCGCCGATTGCGCGGCACCGATAACGATACGCCTATTCTGATGTTAACCGCCAAAGGGGCGGAACTGGACCGTGTTGTTGGACTGGAAATGGGGGCTGATGATTATCTGCCCAAACCCTTCAGCGTGCGTGAACTGGTAGCTCGTGCCAAAGCCATTTTACGGCGTGTCGATACACACACCACCCCTGCCACGGCTAATGGCGATTTGCAGGCCGGTACTCTTTTTCTTGAACAAGCCAAACGACGGGTCAGTATATCGGGTAACGAGGTCGATCTCACCGCACGCGAATTTGACCTTCTCTGGCATTTTGCCACCCA
>QIGJ01000125.1 GCA_003229995.1 Gammaproteobacteria bacterium
ATTCAACAGACAGCCCAACGAAAATCTACATCCCTAACGAAAATTTATCTGCAAGCGCTGCATCGCCACCAGCTCATCATCGGTATACAGATCGGCACGGACTTCATTTGACACCCCTTTCACCGGTAACAGCAGCAACTCAACCAAATCACGCTGTTCCTGATTGCTGCTGTCAGCAACCGCCTGTCCCATCGCAATTAACGTTGCCGCATAGCTATACCCGGCTTGCGCAAAAACCTTACTTAAGAACTCCTTGCGCCCCTTGGGTGGCATGGCCTGTGGCTGCACAAGGTATTTCTCGCCAACCTTGCGGTAAGCCGCCGCCAATTCCTCTAACACAGCATGATCCCCTGCGGGCGCTACCGATTGTTTTTTCTCGTCACAAGCCGTTAAACACAGGATAGCCAGTAACACTACCCACAAATACACGGTTCTTTTAATTAAATTTTGCATAGTGCAGCATGATACCGAACACTGTGCCAATAAAGCCAGCGAGAACACGAGCTCTCCCCCCAAACAAGCGTTCCAATGCATGAGGAATGATATTGAGTGGTGCCGACAAATGGCGTGTGATGAACACAGAGGACACCGCATTTTTAATGTTTTTCTCTACGCTACGTCCTCTGCGCCTCTGTGAGAGCTACATTAAATACCCGGTGATTCTTAAAAAATAGCGTGTTTTTAGCGCTTAATTCACGTTAAAATGATCAATAAATATAAATTTACACACATGGATCTCAACGCACACTACCAGCATGCCTTGCATAATACGCATTTTGAGGCTGACCCGGCCCAACTCGCGGCGCTGAAACATTTTCAGGCGCTATCCACACGCCTGCAACAGCCCGTGCAAAAAAACTGGGCAACACGGTTACGCAAAAAATTCGGTAAGCATGAGGTAACATCTCGCGGATTATATTTATGGGGTGGTGTCGGCCGAGGTAAAACCTGGCTCATGGATATGTTTTTCAATGCGCTGCCCTTTGATCAAAAATTACGCTTGCACTTTCGCCATTTCATGCAGGAAACTCATAATGAGCTGACACAATTAGCAGGGCAACGCGATCCTCTGCTCATCGTCGCCAGACACTTTGCACAACGAGCGCGCGTGTTGTGTCTCGACGAGTTTTATGTGGAGGACATCACCGATGCAATGATTCTTTATCGCCTGCTTGACGCACTCAGCGCCCAGGGTATCGCACTGGTATTCACCTCCAATCTTACACCGTCTGAGTTGTACAAAAACGGCCTGCAACGCGAGCATTTTTTGCCCGCGATCACACTCATTGAAACCAGCACCGAGGTCGTTGAGCTGAATGGCGACTCTGATCACCGCCTGCGTAAACTCAAACAGGCCCACACTTGGTTTTCACCACTCAACACCGCCAGTGAACGCGCTATCGAACATTGTTATAACGAGCTTGCCTCTGGCACAGCACTGATTGATACTCCATTGCACATCAATCATCGCCAGATTCCCTGCCTCCGTCGCGCTGACGACGTTGCCTGGTTTGATTTTTATCAGCTTTGTCATGGCCCCCGCGCCAGTGCTGACTATATTGAGTTAGCCCGACAGTTTCATACCATACTGGTTTCCAGCGTGCCCGACATGGGTGAAAATGAAGAAGAGTGGGCACATCGCTTTATCAACATGGTGGACGAATTCTATGATCGACGTGTCAAACTATTCATCACCGCTGATAACGAGCCCACACACCTGTATCACGGCCGTCGACATACCTTTGATTTTCAACGCACGGTCAGTCGATTACTGGAAATGCGCAGTAATGATTATCTGGCGCAGGCACATCGGCCATACACCCATAGCGATTGAGATTCAGGCCTAAATCTCAATCGCCACGAGTATAGCTGGACAAATTGTTCTTTTGTTCCCTTCTCAGGCCTATATCGCCTCCAACTACTTATTATCAACAAATAATATTTCTATACCTATTTATTGTATAAGCATATTATAAATTACACGCCATTATTAAAGTTTTCATATTTTTACCCGATGCCGCTTCTGAAGAAAATGGTCGATATTGCGTTTAATATGAGTGATCGGTGTATGCCGGGGCAGAGCTACAAAAAAAGTGTCTCACATGTCTTGTTTTATAAATCACATGTCAACTACGTAATACACAACAAACAGGAGGTAGCAAAGCCCGTGAATACAGAAGCGCACTCGCCGATCAAAGTTATTCTGGCCAGCATGGATGAACGGTCTACTTCCAGGATGAGCACCATTTTTAGAATTATCTTCAAGGGGCGTTGCCAATTTGCACAGAATGAGGATGCACATTTAGGGATTGTTGATTTGGATGGCGAGTCTAATGCCTGGGAAAAATACCAACAACAACATCCAGGTTTGCCCGCCATTGTCATGTCAGAAACTCCCACAAAAATTGAGGGAGCTATTTATGTCGCCAAACCTGCCAAACTGGATTTGTTATGGGAATCTATTTTCGACTTAGTAACAGGGTTACCACCCGCCACAGAAACCACCTGCAATATTGATGACATAAACCCCTCAGTCTCTGATGATAATTTAAACGCATTAACAACACAGGATATTACGACAATGGGAATTAACTCAGCCGCCCACGCACTGGATACACAGTTCCAGGCGACGAATATTAACTTGAAATTAATACAACAAACCGGTATACAGAGTGAGCTCGAACTTTATTACAATCCGGATAGTTATCTCTTGGGACGCATTCTCTCCAGCCTTAAAGAAAGTGTTGGAAAGCAATGTATTCTCCATGTCCAGTGTTGGAGGAATCGCCGACTTATCCTGCTTCCCGATCAGGATCGTGCTTATAGTGATTTAACGGACAGTCAACTAAAAAACCTGGGCGTGGCGACATTGAGTGAGGAATTTACGATAGACATCAAACGTGTTAGTAACGCTGGCAAAAACACATTATCCGAAAGTGAAACCGATGGTCTGAGACCCATGTCCATCAACCACCTGATATGGGATCTGACCCTGCGCACAGCGCGTGGCCGTGTACCCGAAGGTACCGATTTATCCGCATCGCTTTATTTACAATCCTGGCCAAATTTTCCCCGTCTTCCACATACACCCTATGGCATGCGCATTGCCTCTTTGTGGGCAGGAAACCCACGCACACTGGATAACATTGCCCACAATCTGGATATTGACCCGGCGCATGTGTATTCATTTTATAGTGCGGCAATGGCAATCGGGTTAACCGGTCCCGCAACACGCCAGGTCGATTCTCTGATTGCACCCAAGGGCGTCAACAAGCCGCCAACACGCGGAGTACTGTCCGCCATTTTGCGCCGCCTCAACAAATAACCGTCATTAAATAATCACCGGAAAAGCAGGAATTAATATGATTGGTCAACACAAAATTATTTTTACCGGGCCAGTAGGTGCAGGTAAAACAACGGCTATTACTGCTATTAGTGATATTGCCCCGTTTTCCACCGAACAGGTCGCAACGGATGAAACAAAAAATAAAAAAGAGTTAACAACAGTGGCAATGGATTACGGCAGCATGCGCCTGGACAACGGAGAAATACTGCACCTTTATGGCACACCGGGACAGGAACGTTTCAATTTTATGTGGGACTTGCTCACCGACGGCAGTCTTGGTGTCATTATTATGCTGGATGATGCCAACCCGGCTCCACTGGAGGATTTACAGGCCTTTGTTGATTCCTTCAAGGGGTTTATACAGAAAAATGCCGTTGCCATTGGCATTACAAGAATGGAATTGCGCAAAGGACTAAAACTTAAGGATTACCAGGCAACCCTGACAAAACTGGATCTGAACGTGCCGGTGTTTGAGGTGGATGCCCGCCAACACGATGATGTCATGATGCTCGTTCAAGCATTGCTTTATTCTCTGGACCCAGGCTTAAGCGGAGAGGCTGCATGAGTGGGGCCCTTCTGCGCTTGCAAGAATATGGCGTTGCCTTTGGCGACAAAATCATTCTTAACGGTATCAACCTGGATATCCCCGAGCGGGGAATAACGGTGTTACTCGGCCCTGCCGGTACCGGAAAATCCACCCTGTTGCGAACGCTTTCTGGCCTTAACGATGCCAACCCTTCTTTGCGCACTTGGGGCAAAGTCGAATATACCGGTGTGCCATTGGGACAATCTGAGTTACCTGCACTTGTTGCACAGAAAACCAAACTCATCATGGCCAGCATCCGTGAAAATATTGTTAATGATATGCCTGAACGCCATACATTGGATATCTTCCAGCAACGGGATGTGGCACAACGTCTGTTGAACAAGGCAGGTTTGACTGAGTTAGTTGACCGGCTGAATGATAATGCCGTGGATTTCCCACTGGCAGTACAACGCCACCTGGCTATTGCCCGTACTATCGCGGCTAACCCCAGATTAGTTTTTGTCGACGAACCCACTACCGGATTAGATGAAGCAGAAACGCATCGCCTGTTGGATTATCTGCTTATGGAGGCTGAGCGCCGCGCAGTTGTGGTCGTTGTACATAACCAGAAACAAGCAATTAAGTTAGGTGGACAAACCACATTATTGGCCGGTGGCTGGATTCATGAAACACAACCCACCAACGTTTTTTTTACGGCACCGCAATCACAGGCTGCCAGAGATTTTGTTCGCAGTGGTTCCTGTTGTGTGTCAGCCCCAGACACACCCGATGAACATCTGAATGATCCCGCAACAGAAACCGTAGATACACCAGATGCACCGCTTAAAACGGTCCGCCCCAAAATACCCGAGGAGGCCCGAAAATACAAAAGTGATGCCTTTGGGCCACGCAACTTTCTTTGGCTGAGAAAAGGTGATCTGGCCGGTACGCCCCGTCCCGGATTATTAATCGAGCTGGATTATGATCTCTCCGCGCTACAACGGGTGGGAATCAGCGTACTGGTTTCCCTGACAACCGAACCGGTTGATCCCGTCGTACTCGATGAATACGACATCAAAGGGATTGCATTTCCGATTCAGGACATGGGTGTACCTACCATTGAAACTGCCTTGGCGCTTTGCGAGCAGATAGGTGAGTTGATTGAACAAGGTGAGGCCATTGCCATGCATTGCAAGGCAGGCATGGGACGTACCGGTACTATGCTGGCTGCACAATTGATCTGGGAAGGTGAAACCGCCCTGGATGCCCTAGAAACGGCACGCAGCATTGAGCCACGCTGGGTACAATCAGAAATTCAGGTGGAATTTTTAACGGAATTTGCGTTGGCGGTAGCAAATTTTAGCATAAACAACGAACGACATATTGCGTCGTCATAAACCGCAGATAATCTATTACTGTTAATTTACTACTATTAAGGAGAAATAAAATGTCAAAGCCCTACAAGAAGCCATCGCATCCGTTCCGGAATGTGTCGCCGCAGGTTATGTCGATCTCAGCACAGGTATGCTACTTGGTTACAAGACTGTGGATTCACACCCGGCTGAAGTGTTGGAGGTTCTTGCTGCTGCAACCGCAGACCTTTTTCAAGGAACCAATGTAACTCTGATTGAAAGTATGTTTAAAAAGGCCCGTGGAGTGGAAGATGATAACCACCATTATTTTCAGGAAATCATTATTAACAGTGATAATTTGTTACACGTATTTTTACGCTCTAAAAGCAATGAAGAACATGTGGCGACGTTTGTCTGTCGCAGGTCTGCCAACCTTGGCATGGTGCTGACAAAATCGCGTTCATCTATGCCTGCCATCGAAGCAGCTCTTTAGTCAGGC
>QIGJ01000333.1 GCA_003229995.1 Gammaproteobacteria bacterium
ACATCACAACAGATGCAAATCAAAGTGCAAATGAAAAGCACAATACAAACTACCGGCATGATTCACGCCCGTATTTCACTACAGGACAATAGCAACTATCCCCAATGCCTTGTCGAGCTCGCCAAAAGCCATGCAAAACTGAGCAAGGAAATCAGCGGACGCGAACTGCTCGAAACACAATCCCGACAACACCAGGAAAAACTCGCCCATGTTGCCCGCCTCAATACCATGGGGGAAATGGCGGCGGGACTGGCACACGAAATTAACCAACCGTTAACGGCCATTAGCAGTTATGTCAGAAGTTGTTTACGCCTGCTGGAAGGTGATGAAAAAAAACGGGCACAGGTGCCTGGCATCCTCGAACAAGCATGCAACCAAGCACAACGGGCTGCCAGCATCATTCGTCACCTGCGCGATTTTGTCAGCAAAAGTGCCGCACACCGTGAAACCACCGAGCTCGGCAACGTAATACAGATGGCGGCCAGTATGATGCGCACCGAATTCCACACAAACAGCATCACACTGAACATTGAAACACTGGCCAACATGCCATTAATTACCGCCGACGCCATTCAGATCGAGCAGGTCGTGCTCAATCTGCTGCGCAATGCTAACGAAGCCATGAGCGACCCGCAAAATCGTTGTCGCACCCGCCAGCTGAGTGTTGTCCTGGATCAGCCCACCACAACGCATGTACGCATTTCTGTCAGCGATACCGGACCTGGAATCCCTCTTGATGACATGAAAAAAATTCCCACGCCTTTTTTCAGCACCAAAGCAAACGGTATGGGGCTGGGACTGGCCATCAGCCGCACAATCGTGGAGGACCACGGCGGCAAACTCACGCACAAAACCAACCGCAAGGGCGGCGCGACGTTTATGTTCACGCTGGCAATCAGCGGACAGACAATCACGCACCACTAAAGGGCACAGCCCCTCATTCCAACAACAGAAGTCCGTATACGGTACTTCTTTTCTGTTCGGACTCGAATAAATCATTCACATCTGGTATAAAACCGCTGCCCGTGGCAGTGCGCGTCAATACGCATGCCCCGATGACACACTCTTTTTTCCATGTTTTTTATGTGGTAATTAAAAATGACCTTCAAAACCCCATCCCCCATCGTTTATTTTGGCAGCTTGCTCATTACACTCCCTGTCGCCGGTCTGGTTTACTGGATTCTGCAAACACAAAACCTAATCAGCAATGGCCTGCTCGTGCTGGCTGCAGGACTGCTCATCGGTCACTTGGTGGGTGCCTGCAGCCGGGCATCATCGACACAACAACGCTCAACCACCGCACACCATTCCCCACAAACTACTGCCATCCTCCAATCTGACAACACCAGCAGCCTCTACGTCGGCAATCTCGCCTACCACGCAAAGCGCGACGAACTGCACGCACTGTTTTCACAGTACGGGCAAGTCAATTCCGTGCGCATCATGCTGGATCGCACCACCCATCGACCACGGGGTTATGCCTTCGTGGAAATGGAGAGCAATGCTGCACATAAAGCCATCAGCCAACTGGATAACACGGAGTTTTGTGAGCGCAATTTGCGCGTCAGCGAGGCAAAACAGAGACAATAAAACCGGACACTCAAACAAACCAGCAGAATGCGCACACGTTTGATAAAATCGTGCCATGACTGATCGCAATCCCTTCCCACAGACTCTGGGCGAGTTTCTTCAACAAGCCGGTGCCCAGGTGCAATTTTATGACATGGGCCGTCGCCTAGTGGAAATCCCTGGTGCCGATATGCTGGCCATCGAGCGCCAGCAGCAAGCCTATCCGCAACCGTTTTTGCGTAGCGCCTCGCTGGGCGTATTATTTTATTACAGCGATAATGAGGGTGCCAGCAGTAATCAGCAAATCTGGTTTCTGAGATTTCCTCTGGACGAACAGGGTCTGCTGCAACAAGCTGCGCGAGATGATTTTCTGCGTCGCATGGTGGAACGGCTGGCAGAAAAAACACTGGCTAGAGTCGATGCTGAGTCGATGCAAAACCCGCCCGACATGCCGGAAGACAACCCCCATGGTTTCACCCCGCGTGAAGACCGCATGGCCTGCTTTCACGCCAGGGTTGCCAAACAGCTTGGCCAGCCTGCCAGCCAGTTTTACGCCCACGCCGTTGATTATTTCACTGGCAACAATGGCTTCGAGCAATGGAATTTTGTTGGCCTGCAAGGCATCGCCGATGTTGCTACCCGCCTCGATGAAAACGACAATCTGGCGACGTTGATCAAGGCCATTCCACAATTACCCATCACACCGTTTGCCGCATTGTGCCGTTGTTTGGAAAACGAGACCATCGACCCGACGCTGAGCGTTGCCTTGACAGCACGCATCACAGCAGTCCTGCAAGAGACCGGTACCAACGTCGCCAATACTGTTGCCGCTGCCATTTGTGGCCTGTCACACAGCAGCGACCAACCTGCACTCGTTACCGCTCTCCACGCTGTATTGGACAGCAATAGCGGATACAACGTGGAAGTGTTGGCCACCATTGCCGGACGTGCCTGGCAATGCCTCGAACAGGCCGATATCCGCCGCGCCTTTTTAGGTAACCTGGCTCTTTGTGATGCAGGCCAGGGCGCTTTTGACAATATCATGGCTGACCTGATGTTTATGCCCGGCCTGCGTCAAACATTGCTGGATGAATTACGCAACCTCCGTGATGCTGATAATTGCACTCAGCCACAGACCAATGTTATCAATCATTTTTTTCAATCACTGCAAACCTGAATCCAGGCTAATAAAAATCAGGGCTCCATATGAAAATAGGCACTCCTCTTTCCGATACCGCACTGCGCATAATGCTACTGGGCAGCGGTGAACTGGGCAAAGAAGTCATCATCGCCCTGCAACGCCTGGGCGTGGAAGTCATCGCCGTGGATCGTTACGACAATGCGCCGGGACAACAGGTGGCACACCGTGCTCATACCATTGACATGACCGATGGCGCAGCACTGCGCGCACTCATTGAACAGGAAAAACCCCATTTCATTGTGCCGGAAATCGAAGCCATTGCCACCGACATGCTGGCAGAAGTCGAGTCCGATGGCCTGACGCAGGTGGTACCCACCGCACGCGCTACACAGCTCACCATGAATCGCGAGGGTATTCGCCGACTGGCCGCAGAAACGCTGAACATACCCACCTCACGTTATGCCTTTGCCAATTCGCACAATGAATTACAGATAGCCATTGATGGCGGCATAGGTTATCCCTGCATCGTCAAACCGGTGATGTCATCTTCGGGCAAAGGCCAGTCCACCCTACACACCTCGGACGATGTCGCGGCGGCCTGGGATCATGCCATCAGTAGCGGTCGCGTGTCGCAGACCCGGGTCATCGTGGAAGAAATGGTCCGCTTTGATTTTGAAATCACCCAGCTCACGGTACGCGCACTGAATGCTCAAGGTGAAATGCAAACTTATTTTTGCGACCCCATTGGCCACCTGCAACAACAAGGTGACTATGTGGAAAGCTGGCAGCCTCAGATTATGGGCGAAATAGCCCTGGCACGCTCCCGGCAAATCGCCAAAGAGGTGACTGACAATCTTGGCGGTCGCGGGCTGTTTGGCGTGGAATTATTTATCAAGGGTGATGAAGTCTGGTTCAGTGAAGTCAGCCCGCGACCGCACGACACCGGCATGGTCACCATGGTGACCCAGGCGCAAAATGAGTTTGAACTGCACGCTCGCGCTATTCTCGGCCTGCCAGTGGACACCCGCCTGCGCGAACCCGGAGCCAGCGCGGTGATTTATGGTGGCCATGAACAGGCAGGCATTGCGTTTGAAGGCATCGCCGAGGCATTGCGCATTCAGCAAACCGAATTGCGCCTGTTCGGCAAACCCGAAGCCTTTGTACGCCGCCGTATGGGCGTAGCGCTGGCTTACGGTGGCGGCGGTGTCAACAATAGCGCCAACGACGCCCGCCAACGTGCCAAACAAGCTGCATCGCTCATCAAGCCCGTACCGAAATAACCAGAGCCCTCTGCGCCTTACCATGTCTCGCTTCATCATTCTCATCGCTGTTGTACTGGCTGCCTGGCTGCTGGTGCGCTGGTTTGTACGCACCCCGCCCAAACAGGTGATCACCGCCGTCAAACGTGCCGGACTGATTCTTGCGCTGCTCATGCTTGCCTTTCTTGCCCTCACCGGTCGCCTCAACTGGATCTTTGTCATCGGTGCAGCGGCCCTGCCCTTCCTGAGGCGGGGTTTTATGCTACTGCGTTTCCTGCCCATGGTGCGAGGTCTGCTTGGCGGAGCAGCCGGTCAGGCAGGAGCAGATTTTGGTCAGCAGCAGGGCAATCCATTTTCCACACTGGAAACCCGTTTCCTGCGGGTCAGCCTGGACATCAGTACCGGCAACTTGGACGGTGAAGTGCTGGACGGAGCCTTTGAGGGACAATTTCTCAGTAAACTGACGCTGGATGAACTGCTGCGCCTGCGACAGGAATGCAACACCGATCCACGTTCTGTCGCCCTGCTCGCCGCTTACCTGGACCGTCACCACAACGGCTGGCGCGCACAAACCGACAGCGATGGCTTCCACGAAACCTCATCGGAACACGGCATGTCCGCCGCCGAAGCCCGTGACATTTTAGGTGTGGAAACCAAAGCCAGCAAAGAAGAAATCACCCAGGCTCACCGACGGCTGATCCACAAACTCCACCCGGATCGCGGCGGCTCCACTTATCTGGCCACTAAAATCAACCAAGCCAAAGATTACCTGCTCAAATGCTAGGAGCCTGTCCATACTCCCCCAAAGGGATAGTTAACGGAAAGGCCAAATTATCTAAAATAACGTACAGAGTCCCTTCAATGTTGCTGCCACCCGGCAACACAAAACCGCTGGAGTCAATCATGCAGGCAGAAGTAGACGGTAAGACCATTGAACTGAGTGAAGCCGGATGGCTGGAAAACCTGAGCGAATGGAGCGAAGCCCTCGCCTATGAAATCGCCAAAAATGAAAAAGTGGAACTCACCGCCGTACATTGGGACATCATTAACGAAGCCCGGCATTTTTTCGAAGAAAACGGCAAAGTCTGTGAACCCCGTGCCTTTTCCAAGATCATGAAAAAGAAATACGGCAAAGACCGCAGCGATAGCAAGTACCTCTACTCCCTGTTCCCTTACGGCTTGGTAAAATCGGCCAACAAAATTGCCGGACTGCCACGCCCCAAAGGCTGTAGCTAGTACATTGTTGAGGAATGGGCACGAAATAACTTCCCTGTTTGGCGCCCGGATTTAGTCCGTATTCGTTCGTTCTGATTGAACAAAAGTGCAGGAATAGTCGTTTTGTGATTGAGGAACGGGCGAAGACGGGCTGAAGCCGGGATGCAAAACAGGGAAGTTATTTCGTGCACGTTCCTAAGGTCGTTTTGACGATGTATTATCAGGAGCCTTTGAATTAACTGCCAGTCCACCGTAGGCTAAAGACCCGCACGGACGATCAGAGCGTTCACAAAACGTGGTACAACCACCTTCTCCAGATACTGCACCACCGCTTGAGCTTATCTGCGGCTATACAGCCCTGTTTTTTTCAATACTGCTTTGTTCAACACCCCTGCATGCCGCCGAAGAAACAAGCACAGACTCAACAGAAAAAACAACAGAGCCACGCATCTCTCTGCTGGAACCACTGGACAGCACACGCAACGCTGCCTCGCAACAGATCACCGAATTTGCCAATTGGCTGGACAACTTTTTTGGTGATGACCGCATCTACGATGAATCACAAAACAGCAGCCTCAAACTAAACCTGTTGCAAATTAATGAAGAAGGCTATCAACCGCGCTTCGAGGCCAACTTCCAAGGTAAACTCACCCTGCCCAATACACAAAAACGGTTG
>QIGJ01000365.1 GCA_003229995.1 Gammaproteobacteria bacterium
TCAAATAAATAAACAAATATCCGACTCACCCGCAAACTCCAAGAGCGTTGCCGCCCCCCCGTATTCGATGCCATCGAGCAAGTCGTCAGCACTGAACTCAAATAAATCCACGGTCATCTGACAGGCGATTAATTTCACTTCCGCCTCAATACAAAGCGCGCGCAGTTCTTCCAGATCGACGACACCTTTAGATTTCATCTTCTTCTTCATCATCATCGTCATCATCGATTGCATGCCAGGCAGAGCCTGTACCAACACGGGCAGGGGCACAGGCATAGGCATACCGGGATTACCAATAGAAGTCACCTTCATATTCATTTTTTTGCGGAGTAACTGCAAACCATAAAAAGTACAAAAAATCTGCACCTCGTAACCCAGCGCAGCGGCTGTAGAGGCTAGGATAAAAGGCGGATAAGCCCAGTCAAACGACCCTTTGGTGGCAATAATTGCCAGCTTTTTCTCTGCCATTTACATTTCCTCTGATATCACGACGCGTTACGGGTCAGTTTTTTAAACCTAGGTTTAACCTTTTTTCATCAGGAAATAAAACTTGCCGCCGTCTTCATGTGACTCCGTCAATTCGTTACCGGTTTGCCTGGCATGGCAAACGCCTCAAAATCTTTCACTGCACCCGGATCAGTGGCAATGATATGCAACACCTGACCCGCGCTCATCCCACTCAAGGCTTTTTTCGCACGCAAAACGGGAAGAGGGCAATTCAGGCCCGTTGCATCCAGTTCCTGATCAAAATCTGCCATCGTTATACTCCTTAATACAATTATCTAATGAGATAGGTTAAAATGCTATATTAGCATTCAATTGTCAACTTATATTCTAGCGTGCGCAAAAAACGAAACTTGCCCCATCGCCACTGGTCTCACCTCTCAGGAAAGGGGCCATGCTTGTACGCAAACAAGAAAATTGTTTGCCAAGACCACTACACTAAACGTTACACTGCCCACTCTCTATCGATACTCAAGCAAACACACATCCCGTGAAACACTCAACGTTCTCAATGCCCTTTCACTCCCGACTCCTGTCGTCGTCTGGCCTGCTGTTGCATTGCCTGTTTGTTATCGGCCTGATATTGCCTTTCAACACAATAGCCAGCGACCTGTCTGCCCAATTGCCCGATATTGGTAAAGCGGGTACTTCTGTGCTTTCACCACGCGAAGAACAGCAACTTGGGCGGGAGTTCATGCGCAGTGTGCAACACAATCTGAAGCTGGTGGACGATCCACCCACCGTAGCCTATTTGCAAGGCCTGGCAGATCAACTGGTCACCTCGTTACAGGAAAGCCACCAACCCATCACCGTGTTTTTGGTGGATGATCCATCCATCAACGCCTTTGCAGGGCCCGGCGGCTACATCGGCATTCACACGGGTCTGTTGCTGGCCGCGCGTAATGAGGGAGAACTGGTTTCTGTGCTAGCACACGAAATTGCGCACGTCACCCAACGTCATTTGGTGCGGGCATTTGAAGCAAGCAGTCGCATGAGCTTACCTACCATGGGTGCCCTGATCGCCGCCATCGTGCTCGGAGCCAGTAATCCACAGGTGGGTAAAGCGCTGATGGCCTCCACAATGGCTAGCAGTACTCAGCAACAGCTCGCCCATTCCCGCAGTAACGAGCAGGAAGCGGATAACATTGGTCTCGATCTCATGGTCAACGCCGATTACGACCCACGCGCCATGGTGGCTTTTTTTGAAATACTGCAAAACACACAACGATCGACAGAATTTGCGGCACCGGAATTTATGCGCACTCACCCACTCACTCTGGGTCGCGTGGCCGATGCGCGCAACCGTGCCGAGCAATACCCCATACACTCACCACGCAATAACACCACATTTGAGCTCATACTGGCACGCACTATCACCCGCGGCAAAGAAAACACAGCCACACCACTCGGCACTCACCGGAAGAAATCCGCCTGGACCCATGAGGCAAAAAAATATTTCAGCGCCCTTCAGGCAGCTAAAAAAGGGGATTACCCACAGGCTCGCACCACGTTGCGCCAGCTTATCCAGGAAAACCGCCATCGTGTATTGTTCCCTTACAGCGCCGCGCAAATTGAGCTGGCCAACAAACGCCCCCAATCCGCGAAGAAAATTCTGGACCAGGCACTGACTCTGTTCCCAGGCAATCTATCATTGGTTGAACTTTACGCCAACACTCTGCTACGCTTAGGGGAATCGCGCCCGGCCCTGGAAATCCTCAAAGTGGCCCTGCGCAAAAACCCGGAGTACTACCGCCTGTACCAGCCTTACGCCAAAGCCGCTAACACCCTCCACGAAAAAGCCGAAGCCTATCGGGCACTTGCCGAATGGCAGTACGCACAAGGTGGTCTTTATCAGGCGGTGGCCTACCTTGAGCAGGCGCTAAAAACGCCAGGACTACCGCCCTACGAGCGCCTGACGCTCCAGGCACGCCAGGACATGCTGAAATCAGAAGCTGAGCAACTCAAAAAGCCTGTTTCACAAACGTCCGGAGAACATCTGAAAGACACAAAACATTAACCCATTGCCCAGAAAAACATTTTTTTCGTCTCAATGGTTGTGCTCTCTGATCATTCTGCTATAAAAGTTGGCAGTTTTGTTATTATTCGGCAGATAAACTGGCGAAAAAGGCAATATCGCCCGGTTTTTTGAAAAAAAACAGGTAAATGACTCTATTGAAGTACCGTAGAAAATAAAAAACAACGAAGCAACTTAAATAAAACAACCGTTAGAAGGAGGAAGCAGCGATGCAAAAAACCGCAAGAAGTCCCCAGGCGGCAATCGGCGTCCTGGCGATCATGCTAGGCAGTTTTGCAATTGGCCCAGGGGTTGCCAGTGCAGCAGAAGCGTCAGCCGCAGAAGAAGGTAAAAAAATCGCCTTTCACCGCAAAAAAGGTAACTGTCTGGCATGTCACAAAATTGCCGGTGGTTCACTGGCGGGCAACATCGGCCCTGCGCTGGTCAACATGAAAACACGTTTTGCCAACAAAGCAAAATTACGCGCAAAAATTTATGATGCCACCGTTAGCAGTCCCAACACCATTATGCCTCCTTTTGGTAAGCATAAAATTCTCACCAAGAGTGAGCTGGATAAGGTTGTCGAATTCATCTACACCCTGTAATTGCTCATATATTCAAATTTAAAAAAGCTAGAAGGAGACACCACCATCATGAAACGTAGAACCTTCCTGAAAGGTACAGTTGCCAGTGGAATGTTGGGCGTTGCCGCAAGTGCTGGCTTGCTGGCACCCCGCAGGGTACTGGCCGCATGGCCAGAAACGGCATTCGCCGCCAAAAATATCGATGAGGCTCTCAGTACATTACTTGGCGATACCACTCCCTCAACAAGTAGCGACATCAAAATCAAAGCTCCCGAAATCGCAGAAAACGGTGCGGTGGTTCCAATCACCATATCAACCGGTATGGCTGCGGAATCCATTAGCGTTCTAATCGCTAAAAACCCTTCACCTTTGGCTTGTAGTTTTGCCTTGGGCGGTAGCACTCTCGGATTTGTCTCCACTCGCGTAAAAATGGGGGAAACATCTGATTTGATTGCCGTCGTCAAATCTGGTGGAAAACTGTACAGCGCCAAAAAAACCGTCAAAGTCACCATCGGTGGCTGCGGAGGTTAACCACATCTGATTCGTTATCACTATTTACATTTTAGAGGATAAACAGCATGGCCAAAAAAAAGATTCGAATCCGCGCCAAAATGAAAGGCGATGTAGCGGAGGTCAAAACCCTGATGAGCCATCCCATGGAAACTGGCTTTCGGAAAAATAAAAAGACCGGCAAAAAAATTCCACCTCATTTTATCAAGGAAGTTATCTGTGAACACAAAGGGAATAAAGTGCTGGTCGCATCCTGGGGGGTTGCCGTATCCAAAAACCCATACTTGTCATTCAAATTCAAAGGTGCTGCCAAGGGTGACACGATCACCATCAGCTGGAATGACAACAAAGGTGAAAGTGCAACTGCTGACGCAAAAGTCAGTTAATATTGGCCGATAAATACAATACGCTGTTGTCTGCCGTTATATACAAGTTACAGCAATAGATGGATGGAGGAGCAATAATGAAAAAACTGCTTTTGATCACAGCAGCAATCAGCATCCTTGGCGCACCGCTGGCCAGTCAAGCAAGTCCTGAAAACGACTTAAAAGCATTTAGAGGATATTTCATGGAACGTTTTCCTAATGTTCCCTTTGAGGAGTTTGCCAATGGCGTGTACGCCATTGATCCACTCTCCCGCGAGCAATGGGAAGCCATTGAGGAATTTCCACCTTATGAAATTGCCATTGATGAAGGTGAAGAACTTTTTAATACCTCCTTCAAGAATGGCAAAACCTATGCCAGTTGTTTCCGTAACGGCGGTATCGGTGTAAAAAGTGATTACCCTTACTACGATACTGAAAAAGGCCAAGTGGAAACTCTGGAATCGGCAATCAACGCATGTCGTACTAAAAATGGTGAAAAACCGCTGAAGTGGAAACAGGGTAAAATTGCGTCGTTATCGGCATATATGACTTATACCACTCGCGGCCAAACCATTGACATTAAAATCCCTCACGACCAGCGTGCCATGGATGCCTATGAAGACGGCAAGCGGTCTTACTACGCCCGCCGTGGTCAACTGAACATGTCTTGTGCGCACTGTCATGTCGACAACTCGGGTAACAAAATCCGTGCGGACCTTCTGTCACCTGCGTTAGGGCATTTGTCTCACTTCCCGGTTTACCGGTCAAAGTGGGGGAATATAGGTACCGCACACCGTCGTTTCGCGGGTTGTAACAAGCAGGTTCGTGCCCTGCCTTTTAAAGCTCAAAGCCCACAATACCGAAACCTTGAATACTTCCTCACCTACATGAGTAACGGTATTCCCTGGAATGGCCCTGGCGCACGTAAATAGCATTTCCCCAGCGCTTTAAAAAGCCCGGTGAGCCAGCATTCATCGGGCTTTTTCTTTTTGTGAATCAAGGGCTAAATTACCATGACGGTGGAACAGAAGGCTTACGCAGACGATACAACTTCCAAAATCCAAAAAACGAGATGATATTATATCCTTCACGCATTAAATCTCTGATATCTTCGCGCGAAGGGTGAGAAAAATAACTACCCTCTTCTTGTTTCTTCGATGTTTTTTTGAGCGACTCAAGATTGGAAATAACATCATCGTAAACTTCGACACCCTGATAAACCACATCATCTTCAACCTTGAAGATATACTTCTGATCAGCGTTGACAAGATTTATTTCCTTTCGACACAAAATATTACCGGCATCAATTCGTCCATCCGTAATTTCATGTGCCGTCATGCCAAACTTGAAATTATTTTTTATAATTGAATACATAACAGGGTGAAGACCTCGACAGTATGGCAACCAGGCCGGATGAAAATTTATGACTCCGTACTTCGGAACAGAAATTATATTATTCTTAATAATTTGATCAAAATAGTATATTGTGATCAGGTTTATAGATAATCTTTCCAGTGTCTCTTCAACTTCTGCAGAATTTATATCCCCGGTTTTTATACAATCAATGCCATATTCTTTACACAAATAACTGACAGGATAATAAGATGGGTGTTTCTTTATAATCTTACCAAACCAATATGATATTTTTGTCATTTTTGGATGAACAACAAAATTAAAGAACAGATAACATACAAAACGCAATCCGGAGGCCTTGAAGTTAACGTAAGTCTGGTAAAAAAGATTACCTTTTTTCGTTTTTACGGGGTCACTCAGAACCACTAATTTTATTTTATCATGGTGATGAATAATGATTTCCTGAATTGACCG
>QIGJ01000066.1:0-6877 GCA_003229995.1 Gammaproteobacteria bacterium
ATATTGATCCTGCCATCTTTACTGAAGTTAGAAATTATAACTACGACGAAATCGCCATACGGCTACCGGCGGACCAGCGCTATGGTGACGATGATGATGAAAAAGAAAATGGAGAAGAATAAGGAAGATTAACGAAAAACAGAATCTTGAAACAGACGATAAAACGAAACATCTATGAAACCACATAAATTTTTCGTGCACTCGTGTGGTGGATATGAACAATCTGTCGCCAGAGAAAGAAACCGTGGCAGAAGGTAGAGACACTGGTAGATCATTGATATTTATAACTATTTTTTCTTAAATAAGCAGCATTAGGCTCTGCCCCCTTTAAATTGCCTTTAATTAGGCATTACCATGCCCCCTCACCGCCCCCTTTTGACCAAATGGACTTTCCATGACTATTCCGGAATAAAATTGGCCGCTATTTAAATCTTCAGACAAAATGGTATTGCATTTTGAATGTTCAGCTGCGCTGATGATACATGCATCCCAAAAACTGATCTGGTATGAAGCTTTGATCTCAACACTGCGCCTTATCAGAGTTGGGCTTTGTGGAATGACTTCCAATCCCTCCAAGAGAACCAGCTGCCTAAGAACAACATCTTGGCGTTGATGCAGCTTATTTAGGGCTACATGGGCGTATTCCTGCAGTACCTGGGTAGAAATCACACCCGTTCCAAACCTCATGTGCTCCGCTACAATATTCAACGCTATTTTTTGTTTGCTCTTATCACGAGCATCATTGGCATAGATTATGATGTTTGTATCAATGAAGGTTTTGCTCATCAGCGATTATAACCGGTCATAGAGCGCATCTCTGGAAAACTTGAATTCATTAGAGGACTTTCCTGGCATAGTACTTGCCAAACGCACAAACTCTTCAGCTGATTTTTCTGCATCCCCCCCTCCTGTAAGCTTGAGTAAATAATCTCTGATCAACTGATTTAATGATGTATTATGCGCGCGGGCATACTCACGCCCTTTTTTGATCAGCTCAGTATCTGCTGAAAGTGTAATGTTCATATTGGATTCCAATAAGGTTTTTATGTGTAGTAAGTGCGCAAGTATAGCGCTGAACTTTACTCAGATCAAATTCGCTAGCCAAAGTACTTGAAGGCACCTAAAAGGGCTCTGCTCAGAAATTAAGGGGGACACAATATTTAATTGTTGTACCCACATCCTTTGGACCCCGGTTTTTCAATTATATTGAATAATAATACCGCATAATAAAAGATGATATTATGCCTAGTAAAAATACAAGCGTTATACTCGGTGAACATTTTGAGGGTTTCATTGCCAGTAAAATCAATGAAGGACATTTTTTAAATTCAAGCGAAGCAATGCGCGAAGGACTTAGGCTTTTGGAGGTACGTGAAACCAAGCTTGATATATTACGCCAAACATTAGCAATAGGTGAGGCCCAGCTTGATAGAGGAGAAGATGTGGATGGTGAAACCTTCATGAATGAGTTAATAAATGCCTAAATACATCCTATCACCAGAAGCCAAAAAGAGCTTAAGAAAAATACGCAACTACACCCTTGAAAACCACGACAAACAGCAAACCAAAATTTATTTAAAAATACGGGTCTTCTGAAGACCCCCAAATATACGATGCGCATAAAACTTCTGGTGGGCAGTGCCCACCCAAATTGTGATTTCACACGAGTGCCATGACTGCCAAACTCAACATCAGCCTCGGCCAACATTCTGAACAGGGTCGCAAGGATGAAAATCAGGATTTCTACGGTGCGCTTATCCCCGATGAACCGCAATTAAAAAACAAAGGTATCACTGTTGCTATTGCCGATGGTGTCAGCAGTTGCATTGCCGGACGTGAAGCAGCAGAAACCTGCGTGGGTAGTTTTTTATCGGACTATTACTCCACACCGGATTCATGGACCACCAAAACTTCGGCACATAAAATTCTTACCGCCATTAACAGTTGGCTGTACAGCAAGGGCCAGCAACACGAAGATGATCCACGTCATCACAGCCGGGGTATGATCACTACTTTCAGTGCGCTGGTGCTAAAGTCCACCACGGGACATATTTTTCATGTGGGTGATTCACGGGTGTATCGCTTACAAGGTAACAATCTGGAATGCCTGACCACAGATCATCGCCGCTGGGTGGGTAACAAGGATTATCTCAATCGCGCTATGGGCATCGATGTACACTTGGAAATCGACTACCGCCGTACTGAACTGGCAGCCGGTGATATTTATGTGCTCACCACCGATGGCGTGCATGATTTCATTTCGGACAAAGAAATTGCCCAACTTGTCGCCGATAATAATGCCCCGGATCAGGCCGCAAAGTCTATCGTACAATTCTCGTTAGACCACGGCAGTACAGACAATATTACCTGTCAGGTATTGCGAGTGAATACCCTGCCGGTACAAACCGCCAACGAAGCACACCAGGAACTCACCCGCCTGCCCTTTCCACCGGACCTCGAACCCGGCATGATTCTGGACGGCTACCGTATTCTGCGTGAAATTCACGCCAGTAATCGCACCCAGGTTTATAAGGCAGAAGATGTTGAAACCGGCCAACAGGTGGTGATCAAAACACCGTCGGTCAACTTTGAAGACGAAGCCACGTATATCGAAAGTTTCATACGTGAAGAATGGGTCGGCAAACGCATTCACAATTCGCGAGTGCTCACCATTTACGACAAGGACCGCCCCCGGCAGTTTTTGTATTACGTTACCGAACACATCGATGGCCAGACCCTGCGTGACTGGATGAACCAGCACTCCAAACCCGACATTAAAGATGTGCGCCTGCTGGTGGAACAAATCGCCACCGGACTGCGCGCTTTTCACCGGCTAGAAATGCTGCATCAGGATCTAAAACCGGAAAACATCATGTTGGATGCCAGCGGCAAGGTACGCATTATTGACTTTGGCTCCACCAAAATTGCCGGTATCGCCGAAATTTATTCCCCCATTGAACGCCTCAATCTGCTCGGTACACGCAATTACACCGCACCGGAATACTTGTTAAGCCAGCCAGGCAGTAACCGCTCAGACATTTTTTCTCTCGGCACCCTTTGTTATGAACTGCTCACGGGAAAACTGCCTTATGGCAACACGCTGGAAAATACGGATAATCCCCGCACCGTCGCAAAACTGGTTTATCAGACCAGCACCCAACACAACCCGATGATTCCGTTATGGATGGATCGCACCCTACGCAAAGCCGTACACCCCGATCCGCAACAGCGTTATGGCACACTTTCAGAATTTGTGCATAACCTGTCCCACCCCAATCCAGAATTTATGAAAGACCAGAAACATCCCCTGCTGGAAAGAAACCCCACTGAATTCTGGCGTTTGCTGGCCGTCGCTATGGTGCTCACCAATCTTGTTCTGGTCTATTTCCTGGCACGCTAAATTTTCCCTCTGCAAACCCGTTAATACAGCAAGAACCTGATGGAGACAGCTGAACGACCTGTCTCTGACCACACAGAGCGAAAAAACATGTCCAGTGAACTGAAAAACCGTATCCTGACCCAACTCATCACCGAACTGGAAAGCAACAAACTGGTGCTGCCCAGCCTGCCCGAAGTTGCATTAAAAGTCAGAGATACCCTGGCAGATGAAAATGCTAATACCAAAGCGGTAGCCCAGGTGATCAGCACCGATGCCGCGCTTTCTGCCAAGCTGATACAAGTAGCCAACAGTCCTCTGCTGCGCGGTACCAAGCACATTGACAGCGTCGATATGGCCGTTACCCGCATGGGTAACACCACCGTTAAAAACACCGTCAACAGCCTTATTGTGCAGCAGATTTTTCAACCGGGTACCGATGTCACCGATAAACTGTTTCACCGCTTTTGGGCACACAGTACTGAAGTGGCCGCCATCAGCCAAGCATTGGCCGGCATGGCCAGACTGAAAGCAGACCAGGCCATGTTTGCCGGTCTGGTACACGACATCGGCGCACTGCCCATTATCAAATATGCGGAAGATATTCCTGAGCTACTGGCGAAACCCTATATCCTGGAAGAGATTATTCGTGAACTGCATACTACCATCGGTGTTGCGCTGTTGAGCAGCTGGGAATTCCCACAGGACATTATCAACGTTGCCGCAAAACACGAAGACCTGGGCTATAATCCTGGAGGCGCTGCGGATTTAATCGATGTCGTCATCGCTGCCAACCTGCAAAGCTACTTTGGCAAAGAACACCCGCACAGTAAAGTTGCCTGGAGCGATGTTCCCTCTTTTGCACGTCTGGGTCTGGATACTGAAGTCAGCATTATTGACATGGACGAAACGGGTGAAGCCATTAAAGAAGTACAGGCTTCTTTGCTGGTTTGACAAATATCTAAGGACTTTGTTACTGAAAACACCGTCATTCCAACCTGTTGTTAGTTAGAACCCAGAGGATTACTCCCCCGGACAAGCGTTCCAATGCATTGGGAAATGACCGTGAGTGATGCTGACAAATGGTATGTTATGAACGCAGAGGTCACAGAGTTTTTCTGTATTTTTCTCTGTATCCTCTGCGTCTCTATGATCTCTGCGTTAAATACCCGGTGATTTTTAAAAAAGCGTGTTTTTAGCGCTTAATTCACCTTTAAATCTTCAATTATTTTAAAAACCTTTGGTCTTATCAGAAATGCACTATTACTACTCCATTCTATCTTCGACATAAGCTATTGGAAAGTAAGAGTAAAGGCAAAACAGCACTTTTTCTGCTAATCTTTCCTATAAATACACCGATAGTAAACTAGTAAAGATGGAGGGTAAAAGACCCATCCATCACGGAACAAAACCGGAGGTTTTTATCATGATTTCCGTTGGAAAATTACTCGAAGATAAAGGTGGCGAAGTCTGGCACGTCAATCCGGAGGACACCGTGTTTGACGCCATAAAATACATGGACAACAAACATATTGGCGCACTCGCTGTTGTTCACGAAAACAAACTGGTTGGCATTCTTTCCGAACGCGATTATGCCCGTAAAGTGATCCTGAAAAATCGAGCCTCAAAAGAGACTCTGGTGAAAGAAATCATGACTAGCCAGGTTATTCACACCATTCCGGAACAACCGGTCAGTGAATGTCTGGTGATCATCAACGAAAAACGTATCCGGCATTTACCGGTGTTGGACGATGGCAAGTTGGTGGGCATGATTTCAGTAGGCGACGTGGTGAAAGAAATCATCAAAGAGCAGCAGTACACCATTCAGCAATTGGAAAATCATCTGTCCTGGGCAGAATCGTACTAGAGAATTTCTGATTACTGTGCTTTGTGCAAAGCAGGTTTTTTTGCCCACGCGGATACGGAACCAACCCGTGGGCACAAACTACATGCCCACCCGGTTTGTTTTATATACCCATAGCGTTTGGGATTTAGGTCTGAATGTGCGTCATATTGATTTCATGACCAAGCAAAATGGCGCGAAATAGTCGTTCTATTTCGAGCTTTTGTGATTGAAGAACGGGCGAAGACGGGACGCTAAACAGGGAAATTATTGCGTGCCCATTCCTAACTCCGAACAGGCATGTGATTCAACTGTTCTGCGGTGAGTAAAAACACATGCGTGCCACCGCGCTCAAACTCCAGCCAAGTGAAGGGCATTCCGGGATAAGCCTCTACCAGCGCGGCAGCACTGTTACCCACTTCTACGATCAGCACCCCTTCGGGATTCAGAAAATCTGCTGCCTGTTGCAGAATGCGTCGGGTAATATCCAGCCCGTCCTGTCCCGAAGCCAATGCCAGCTCCGGTTCATGACAGTATTCTTCAGGTAGGGCTGCCATGTCTTCAGCATCCACATACGGTGGATTGCTGACGATAATGTCGTAACGCTGCCCTTCCAGTCCCGCAAACAAATCTCCCTGATACAACGTGAGCTGATCATCCACATGGTGGTTTTGCCTGTTTTTTTCTGCCACAGCCAGAGCATCTGCAGACAGATCCGTGGCATCCACTTGCGCAAGGGGGAACACCTGCGCGCTGGCAATCGCGATACAGCCTCCACCCGTACACAAGTCAAGAATGCGGTTCACTTTTGCGGCATTCACCCAGGGCTCAAAACCCGCCTCGATCAACTCGGCAATGGGTGAGCGCGGAATCAACACCCGCTCATCCACATAAAACAGCAAACCGGCAAACCAGGCCTCATGTGTGAGATACGGTGCAGGCAGACGGGTATCAATACGCCGCTGTAACAATGCCAACACATGCGCTCGCTCTTCCCGTATCAGACGTGTTTGCAGCATGTACGGCGGAATCTCATGCGGTAAATACAAAGTATGGGTCACCAAATAAAAAGCCTCATCCAGCGCATTATCCGTACCATGACCAAAGTACAGATCTGCTTCCCGAAACCGGCTCGCGCCCCAGCGCACAAAATCGCCCAGGGTAACCAATTCATCAAGAATATCTGCCTGTGGAATATCAATAGAATCACTGCTCGCCATGCCCTGCTCCGTTTCAGTTATGCCATTTTTTGCAGGTGATAAAAATCCTGTATCGCATTCAGCTCAACACTTTTTCAGATCGTTTGAGGACAGGTTTTACGAGCAACCCGGGATGATTTTCCATTGAAAATGTCTTCTGTCGCTTTATCCTTAAATGACACAATCATACATGAACGATAGCACAGATATCGTGCTATCATGGAAGGCTGCGCCCGTTACGCTGTGAGCACCCTGTGGTAGGATGATAGTAAGCAGTAATGCATCATTATTTTAACATTTTCTTGCTTATTTGAGTGACTCAGCGTTGTAGCTCCCGTCACATAGCTCACTATGCGCCTTTCGCTGCGCCTTGATTCACTCAAAAAATTCGGCGAAAATTTTGTTAAAACAATTTTGTTAAAACAATGTTGTTAAAATAACGATGCATTACTACTTACA
>QIGJ01000066.1:6888-8103 GCA_003229995.1 Gammaproteobacteria bacterium
CCTCATTGTTTCGTTCAACTGCACATCGAGAAAAATCACACATGGCACAATACGTTTTTACGATGAATGGCGTGGGCAAGGTCGTCCCGCCCAAACGCGAAATCCTTCGCGATATTCACCTTTCCTTTTTCCCCGGTGCAAAAATCGGTGTGCTGGGTCTTAATGGCTCGGGTAAATCTACCCTGTTGCGCATTATGGCGGGTATCGATACCGACATCATCGGTGAAGCCCGGCCACAAACCGGCATCAAGATTGGTTACCTGTCACAAGAGCCTGAGCTGAACGAAAGCAAGGACGTACGCGGCAATGTGGAAGAAGCTCTGGGCGACCTGTCTTCCGCACAGGAAGAACTGGACGCCGTATACGCCGCCTATGCCGAGCCTGATGCCGACTTCGATGCCCTGGCCAAAAAACAGGCCGAGCTGGAAGCCCTGTTACAGGCCAACGATGGCCACAACATGGAACGTACCCTGAAAATTGCCGCCGACGCCCTGCGCCTGCCGCCCTGGGATGCTGATGTGAGTAAACTCTCCGGTGGTGAACGCCGTCGTGTCGCGCTGTGCAAACTGCTGCTCTCCAAACCTGACATGCTGCTGCTGGACGAACCCACCAATCACCTTGATGCCGAATCCGTCGCCTGGCTGGAGCGTTTTCTCCACGACTACTCCGGCACCGTCGTGGCTGTTACCCATGATCGCTATTTTCTCGACAACGTCGCAGGCTGGATACTGGAACTGGATCGCGGTCATGGCATTCCGTGGGAAGGCAATTACTCCTCCTGGCTGGAACAAAAAAGCGCACGTCTGGAACAGGAAGAAAAAACTGAAGGCGCACGTATCAAAGCCATGAAAACTGAGCTGGAATGGGTGCGCACTGCCCCGAAAGGCCGACATGCCAAAAGTAAATCCCGTATTACCCGCTTTGAAGAGCTGAGCAAACAGGACTTTACCGCACGCAATGCCACCAACGAACTGTTCATTCCGCCCGGCCCCCGGCTGGGTGACAAGGTCATCGAAGCAATTGACCTGAAAAAGGGATTCGGTGAACGCCTGTTGTACGACAATCTCAACTTTAATCTGCCTCGCGGTGGCATTGTCGGCATCATCGGCCCTAACGGCGCAGGCAAAACCACCCTGTTCCGCATGATTACCGGTGAAGAAAAACCCGATGGCGGCGAACTGACAATCGGCGAAACCGTCAAAGTCGCCTGTGTTG
>QIGJ01000155.1 GCA_003229995.1 Gammaproteobacteria bacterium
AGAAGGCAGCAATTTCTTCATCTACCCCCATTTCGACATAGGCTTGATATTTTTTGCGTGATTTGACGCCAAGTTGATCGTAAATTTCTTGTCGATATAACCATTCTAGTGTTGGGGTATTGCTGATATAGTTTGGATAGCTACTCCATATGTGGCTTTCCAGCTTATTGAGCATTCTGGCCTCTAAAGGATTGCGGTGTATATATCGAGACAATTGAAGCTGATATCTGTCATCTTCAACGAGTATCGCTTTATAACGCCCACGAAATAAAGGGCCATCCGTTTTTTTTAATCTGTTGTAACGCTGTGTATACAAACCATTGATATGACGCATTGTGCACGACAGGGACACGGTAATTATGGCACTTACTCAAGTCTATAAGTTATGCACTATTTTTCCATTTTCGTAAAAAACTAATTTCACATTTGCGTTCAAGCTTACCCAAAAATGGCCGTTAAGTAAGCATTTGTGCGGTGTGCCTAAATATATTTTTGGCCTACATATCAAGGGTTTTAATGGAATCGACAGGAGAATAGCCCGATGCAACTAAGCGCCTACTTTAGTTTTAAAATTTCCGATTGGCCCGTATATCACTTGGTCGGGCTCATTTTATTGTTGTTATTCAGTGGGAGTGCCGCACAGGCGGCAACAGACCCACCAGTAATGACAATGAGTTCCGGCAGCACAGCCTTTGTAGAGGACGGCGCACCCGTTGTCATTGACCCATTGTTAATAGTCTCGGGGACAAATACCATTGTTATTGATGGTGCTAACGTAACGATTGCAGATGGCTATGTGGCTTCTGAGGATAGCTTGCTGTATACGACAACAGCGGGGATTAGTGGCAGTTTTAGCACAACAACGGGCGTACTCACGTTGACTGGAAATGCAAGTCCAAGTGACTATCAAGCGGCGTTACGAGCGGTTCAATATCAAAATACTAATACCGTCAGCCTTGATGCAGGCACGCGGACAATTAGCTACGCCTTGGGCGGTTCCTTGCCCTTTTCCGAGAATGGTCATTTTTACGAATTTGTTACCGCCTCAGGTATCTCGTGGACAGCCGCCAGGGATGCGGCAGTCACCAGAACCTTGTTTGGCTTGCAGGGGTATTTAACAACCGTGACTTCAGCAAATGAAAATGCTTTTATTTTCTCTAAGTTGGTTGGGCAAGGCTGGATGGGCGCGAACGATACTGCCGTTGAAGGTGATTGGCGTTGGGTCACCGGGCCTGAAACTGACACGGCATTTTGGAGCGGTGTCGGAGACGGTAGCGCTGTAGGTGGCGAATACAATAACTGGGCTTCTGGCGAGCCGAATCAGTCGGGTGGAAATGAAGATTATGCTCATTTTTTTAGTACGGGAACATGGAATGACTTTCCCGAATCAAACAATACTATTTCTGGTTATATTGTTGAGTATGGCAGCATGCCAGGTGACCCTGTATTGCAAATAACAGGCAACAAAAGCGTTAGTGTCACAGCTCAAAACAATGCGCCTAGTTTTTCTGCTGGAGCGACATTAGCGGCTGTTAATGAAGATACGCTCTCACCTGCTGGGATGGCAGTAAGCTCATTGCTTAATGGTGCTTTTAGTGATGGCGATACAGGGAGCAGCTTATCAGGTATTGCCGTATCAGCCGATGCTTCGATTGCTGGTGTGCAAGGTGATTGGGAATATTCCACCGACAGTGGCAGCACTTGGTTTGATATTGGCTCTGTTTCTGCATCGTCTGCACTGTTGTTAAGCGCCAGTAGCCAGTTACGCTTTAACCCTTTTTTGAATTACAGCGGAACGCCTGGGGCATTAATTGTGTTTGCTGTGGACGAATCTGGCACCACCGCTTATGCCAGCGGCAGCACACGACAGGTTTTTGATACGACAGCAGACGATTCAACTTCAGCAGTATCTGCCAGCGGTGTGTCGGTCGGAATCAATGTTGTGGCCATAAATGATGCGCCGGTGATCACCAGCAATGGCGGCGGCGACACAGCCACAGTGAGTATGGCGGAAAATCAAACGGCAGTGACCACAGTGACCAGCACTGATGTTGAAAACAACACCGTGACTTACAGCCTAACGGGTGGTACTGATCAAGCTAAATTCAGCCTTGAACCTTCATCAACGCACCGGACTTTGAAAATCCAACGGACAGCGATGAAGGTAATACCTATGTTGTTGCAGTTACCGCGACGGATAATGGCACGGGTAATTTAACTGACACACAAACTATTACGGTAACAGTGACCAATAACAACGAAGCGCCGGTGATCACCAGTAATGGCGGCGGCGACACAGCCACAGTGAGTATGGCGGAAAATCAAACCGCAGTGACCACAGTGACCAGCACTGATGTTGAAAACAACACCGTGACTTACAGCCTAACGGGTAAATTCAGCCTTGCGGGTGGCGTATTAACCTTCATCAACGCACCGAATTTTGAAAATCCGACAGACAGCGATGAAGGTAATACCTATGTTGTTGAAGTTACCGCGACGGATAACGGCAGTGGTAGTTTGACGGATATCCAAACACTGATCGTGACCATCACGGATAGCAATGAACCTCCAGTGCTAACAATTAGTACTGGTAACACTGTTTTTGTAGAAGACGGTGTAGCTGTTGCCATTGACTCACAGTTGACGGTAGTCGAGCCGAATGCCACGGCTATTGAGGGTGCCACAGTGGCAATTGCGGGTGGTTATGTAGCTTCTGAAGATCGCTTGATTTATGCAGAAACAGCGGGGATTAGTGGCAGTTTTAGTATGGCAACAGGCGTATTGACGCTGACTGGGAGCGCAGCAGCTGCTGATTATCAAGCGGCATTACGAGCGGTTCAATATCAAAATACCAATACCGCCAACCCTGATATAGGCACGCGGACAATTCGCTACGCCCTGGGCAGTTCCTTATCCTTCTCGGAGAATGGTCATTTTTATGAGTTTGTTACCGCCTCAGGTATCTCGTGGACAGCCGCCAGGGATGCGGCAGCCGTTAGAACCTTGTTTGGTTTGCAAGGGTATTTAACAACCGTGACTTCAGAAAATGAAAATGCTTTTATTGTCTCTAAGTTGGTTGGGCAAGGCTGGATGGGCGCGAACGATACTGCCATTGAAGGTGATTGGCGTTGGGTCACCGGGCCTGAAACTGACACGGCATTTTGGAATGGTGTCGCCAACGGCAGTCCTGTCGGTGGTGAATACAATAACTGGGCTTCTGGCGAGCCTAATCAGTGGGGTGGAAATGAAGATTACGCTCATTTTTTAAGCACGGGAAAATGGAATGACTTTCCTCTTTCGTTAGGTAGTATTTCTGGCTACGTTGTTGAATATGGCAGCATGCCAGGTGACCCTGTATTGCAAATAACAGGCAACAAAAGCGTTAGTGTCACAGCTCAAAACGATGCGCCGACAGGTAGTGTTAACTTGAGTGGGTTGTTGGTTGAAGGCCAGACTCTGACAGCGAGTACCTCGTCAATAGTTGATCTGGATGGGCTGTCGATATTTAGCTATCAGTGGCAGCGTGATGGTGTGGATATCAAGGGTGCAACCGAGGCGAGCTATGTGTTGACGGCAGCTGATATTGGACGGGGTATCACCGTGGTTGTGAGTTATAACGACGACGGAGGCAGTGCTGAATCATTAAGTAGCGTGCTCAGTGCAGCAGTGGATAGTGACTTGGACGGTGATGGCATAGGTGATGCGATTGACACCGATATTGATGGTGATGGTCTATCCAATGCCTACGAAATAGCCAATGGCCTCAATAGCCGTAATGCCTCAGACCGCGATACTGATCTTGATAATGATGGCGTGAGTAATTACAACGAGTTTGTTGCGGAATCTAATGCCAATGCCGATGATAATCCTCCGGTGCTTTCTGTGCCTGCGGATATCTCAGTGAACGCTACAGGCTTGTTTACTGCGATTGATCTGGGTAATGCCACGGCGTTAGATACGCTCGATGATGAGGTGACGGCGCGTATTACACACTTGAATGGTGAGGCTGTATCGGCCACGCCGACTCGTTTTAGTCCCGGTGCGCATGTCATCACTTGGGGAGCCAGTGATACGGCGAATAACGTGGCATCGGCGACACAAGCGGTTAATGTCACGCCTTTGGTTGAGTTCAATAAAAGCCAGGACAGCGCAGAAGGGGCCACGGCTCGCTTCAGAGTGATCCTTAACGGCTCGGCCGTGACGTATCCGGTTACTGTGCCTTATGCCGTTTCGGGTACAGCGGCAACGGATGGTTCGGATCATGACTTAGTGGATGGCAGTGTCACAATAAATAGCCCTGATCTGGAAGCTACGGTTTCATTTAATCTGGTTGATGATGGTGCTGGTGAAGGCATGGAGACTTTAATTGTGACCCTGGGCACGCCAGAAAATGCCGTACCAGGCGCGATGGTGAGACACAACGTGGCTATTTATGAAGGAAATGTTGCACCGATTGTCTCCTTGAGTGCAGACCAGGGCAATGGTGTCACGCGCCTTGTCACCCAGGCCGGTGGCCTTGTGGTGGTGGCTGCGGCGGTGACTGATGCCAATGTTAATGATGTGCATGGCTATGACTGGTCAGCAACAGACAACGTGTTGGTCGATACGGATAGCGATGTTGCTACGTTTAGTTTTGATCCTGCCGATTTGCCTGCAGGTGTGTATACGTTGAACGTGTCTGTTAACGATGGCTTGGAGACGGTGTGGACACAATTAGTGTTTAATGTGATTGCCTCAGCGCCAATCTTAACGGCTATTGATAGTGATGGCGATGGGATTGACGATGCGACGGAAGGTTATGGCGACAGTGATGGCGATGGTGTTCCGGACTATCTTGATAACAGCAATATCGCTCAAAATGTCGTCCAGCAACGTAACAGCGATATTGAGATGTTCTTGATGGAAACAGAGCCTGGGTTGGTGTTGAGTTTGGGATCTATTGCCTTTGTTTCAGGTAATGGCCAGACGGGTGTCAGCGATAATGACCTGGAGCAATACGGCGACGGTGGTGTGAGCGGTGTGAGTGATGCGTCTTACGCTTTCAACAACGGTTTGTTTGACTTCAATATTGAAGGTTTGCGCATACCGGGTCAGAGTGTCAGCATTGTTGTGGCTCAAGACGCAGCGATTCCGGCTCAGGCCATTTATCGCAAATTAATGCCTAACGGTTGGCAGGACTTTGTTGAAGACAGCAACAATGGACTCGCTTCTGCACCCGGGGTTGAAGGCTATTGCCCTCCACCGGGTGACAGTAGTTTTGTGCCTGGTTTGACCCAAGGTCACTGGTGTGTGGAATTGACGATTGAGGATGGTGGTCCGAACGATGCCGATGGTGTCGTTAATCAAGTGGTTAAAGACCCTGGCGGTGTGGCTGTGCTAACGGCAACACCTGTGACGGTGACTGTAACGGGCAGTGGCGGCGGTGGCAGTATCTCCTTGTGGCTCGTTCTGTTCGTCGGACTCATGATGGGAGCCCGTTATGTTAAGGGCCAACGTTTAATGCTGGCCATGTTCTGTGCAGCGGGTAGCTTGGGCGTAGCCAATGCCCAGTTTTTGTTTAAGCCGGACTACATTGGTTTTAACTACCTATCTGTAAAAAGCGATGAGCGCAGTGGTGATTTTCAGGCCGAGGCTAATGATCTGGGTTTGAATGCCACAGTGACGCAAACTGATCTCTCCCGATCAGGCTGGTCGCCGTATATCGGTTATCAAGTCGTGGACAAGTTGGCGCTGGAGATTGGTTATGTGGATTTGGGGAAAAGCACCCTCACCCTCAGTGGCCTAGCGCCGGATGTTGATGCGTTTATCAATACGGCTGAAGCAGTTTACCCGGTTACTGGATCGGGTCTGACGTTCAACTTTGTGGGTCGTGCCTCGCTGAGCAATAAAGTGGATGTCTTGTTTCACTTCGGTGCTTTCCTTTGGAAGGCGGAATATGACCTAAGCAGTGAAACGGTCTCAAAAACCTTTAAAGACCGGGGGATGAGCAACACCCTAGGATTAGGGTTGGAGATGGATGCTCTAGTGCAAGTCCCCGTCAGATTAGGCTGGACGATGTACCGCTTGGGTGGCGTGGATGTAAGTGCCTGGACGCTGGGAGCGGGGTATCGTTTTTAGTGTGAAATAGAACGACAGGGGGTCAATGTTAACGACTATCATAAACGATAGAGATAAGGGATAAGGGATAAGTCACTCACTTAATTACATGGTGAAAATTATTTTTCGTACTCTATTCGCTGTGATCTCGGCATGTTTTTAGTTTGGAATAGTCTATATTATTATACAAGTGATTTGACCCCTGTTCATCTCTACTTATCCCCCTTGAACGCTTACGAAAAAAATTAAAGTTTGTTATTTTTAGAACGTTATATCTAGCGTCGTGGGACATCAGTTTCCCCGATTAAGGCTGAGATAAAATGGAGATAAATAAAAATGGACTTTAGGTCTTGGATATTATTTTTTGTATTTTTATCTGTCGTTGTAACATTTAATAGCCTTGTTTATGCGGATTTGGTTGATGATGCAGAACAACAAAATATAAGAATAATTCGAAATATTGATGATGAACAAGAACGGCAATTCGAGATAGACAGATCACAAAAAGGAAAAAAAATACAAAAAATAGACATTGATTCTAGATTGGTAGAAACAAATACAAAAACAAGCTCAATATGCCATGACATAACTGAACTCATCGTTGTCGGAATCACTGTCCTAAAAAAATATAAAGTTGAAAAAATAGTTTCTCCATACAAAAATACGTGCATGGGCGTAAGCGAAATATCAAGACTAATGGGCCTATTAACCAATGAGTATATTAGAAATGGATATATAACCTCTCGCGTTTATTTACCACAGCAAAATTTAAGTTCTGGAACCTTAACACTTAAAGCCGAAGAAGGCCGTATTTCAAAACTTTTAGAAGAAAACGATTCAACTATTTCATTTATAAATACCTTTCCGAACAAAGAAGGCGCAATACTTAACTTGCGCGACATAGAGCAAGGTTTAGATCAATTGCACAGGTTAGCTTCTAATAGTGCAACGATGAAAATAGAACCGGGTGAAAATGTAGGGTCGAGCAATGTATTAATTGACAACAAAAAAACAAACCCTTTTTCTTTGAATCTATCAATAGATAATCATGGTTCTGAACCCACGGGAGAAAAGCAAAAATCTATCAGCGTTGCTTTAGATAACCCATTAAAACTTAACGACTACATCAGCATTACATATAAAGACACATGGTTGAAAAATAATAAAAACCCCTGGCAAGATAATAGGTCGTTAAGTTTTAGTTATGTTATCCCCTGGGGATACAATACATTTTATCTTGGTAA
The DNA here is from genome assembly GCA_003229995.1 of Gammaproteobacteria bacterium. Classification (GTDB taxonomy): domain Bacteria; phylum Pseudomonadota; class Gammaproteobacteria; order SZUA-152; family SZUA-152; genus SZUA-152. Next base: position 7,341 of record QIGJ01000155.1, read on the forward strand.
ATCCAACACCTCCTACCAAAGCACAATTAATGCGAGCAGTGGTGCTCAAATAAAATCCAACGGCTTGTCAGAAAATGATTATGCCCAACTTGAAAGAGTTGTTTTTAGAGATCAAAAAAATAAAGTTAAATTGTTATTCAAAGCTACCAGAAAAAAAACAAAAACCTATATATAGCTTTTCAGATAATTAAATACATTTTTACACCGTGTTGTGAGGAAAAATAAATTCGTAATATATTAAATTTATCATTATGAATACAC
>QIGJ01000304.1 GCA_003229995.1 Gammaproteobacteria bacterium
CCTGCATCCATGCAGTCGTCAATCAGAACGAACGAAGTCGCACTAAATCCGGGCGCCAAACAGGGAAGTTATTTCGTGCCCATTCCTTAGCATCCCGACAAATTTTTCTTTGTTATGGTTTAGGCTGTTTTCATTTCTCTGTTTTTTGCATCTTCACCAATGCGTAACAGGCTGGGCAATAGTATCAGTGTAAACACGGTGCTTACACTCATGCCGCCGACAATAACAGCAGCAAGCCCGCGATAGAGTTCTGTACCGGCACCGGGTATCAGCAACAGGGGTAACATACCAAATATACTGGTGAGTGTGCTCATGAGGATGGGGCGTAAGCGTAAGTGTACGGCCTGATTGACTGCGTCACGGCGTTTTAAACCTTCGCGTTCGGCGGTGCGTGTCTGGTATACCAGCAAAATGGCGTTGTTGACCACTAGCCCCAGCAGAATAATAAAACCAATCATGGTGAGCAGGTCCATGTGCTGGATGACGAACAGGTTGACGATTTTCAGAGCCAGTACACCACCGACAGTGGCCAGCGGTATGGCCAGAATGACCAGCAGACTGTCGCGGAAAGAGCGGAATAACGCGCTCATTAATAGATATAAAATGGCGATGGCCAGCAGGAAGCTTGCGCTCATGCTTTTCAGGGCGACGTCCAGTTTTTCTGCGGTGCCGCTGTAATTAATTTCGCCATCTTCCGGTAATAGTGGTTCAATTTTTGGATTTACTTTTTCTTCGAGCACCCGCATGGTTTGTTCCAGTGACATGTCTTCCGGGGCTTTGACTTCCAGGGTAATAGTGCGTCGACGATTGAGGCGGCGAATTTCCTCCGGCCCGGCAGTACGCACGATGTTTGTCAGTTCACTTAACGGCAGTACACCACTGTTGGGGGTTGCCAGGGGTATCGCGGCCAGTGCTTCGGGGGTTTGCCAGTCTTGTCCGCGCAGGATGATGTCCAGTCGTTGTTGGCCGTCAAAATAGTCGCCCACAAACAGACCGTCGCCCAGGGCGCGAATAATTTGCGATACGTCACTGCGTGCCCAGCCTGCTTCTCTGATACGGCGCTCATTCGGCAGTAGTCGCAATTCCGGTTCGGCAAGGCTCAGTCCGGGGCGCGGGCGTGGTGGACGTCCGGGAATGGTTTGCATCACAGCGGCAAAACCGGCTTGTGCCGAGTCGAGTAGTGCGTCGATGTTTGAGCCCTGGATGTCGATGTCTACGGTACGACCGCCGCCAAAACCACTGAACAGCGAGGCACGCTGGGCGAAGGCGATGGTGTCCGGGAAGCTGCCAATAAGCCGGTTGATCAGCGGCACCAGTACGTCGGATTTGTCCGGATCGACGGTGCGTGCGCCCATGAACACACCTGAGCCGAAGGCGACGAAGAAGTAGTTGTCCACGGCGGGTTCGGCTGTGCCATCAATGTGCGGTTGCATGCGTTGTGCCACGACTTGGCCCAGTTCTTTTTCCAGTGTGTCTATACTGCTGCCAGGGGGCGGCAGGATAAATGCGAAGACCAGATTGCGGTTGCCATTGGGCAGAAAATCCGCTTCGGGTTTGAGCCATGTCGCTAGCGCCAGCGGGAGGGTGATCAGGCCAAGAATCCATAATGCGCGTCGCCGGGGGGTGTCGGTGAGGCGCATGACAAAATCACTGCCTGCATCCCACCAATGGGCATGCGGGTCGCGCATTTTGGTGTTGCGCAACCAAGTGGATGCTGCTGCGGGCAATACGGTGACGGCCACCAGCAGCGATATGCTCACGGTGGCAGCAATGGTTAACGCCAAATCAGCGAACAGCTGCCCTGCTTCGTCTTTTAAAAATACGATAGGCAGAAAGATGGCGACGGTGGTGGCGGTGGAGGCGAATAACGCGCCCCATACTTTGCGGGTGCCTTCGTCGGCGGCCTCTGCGCTGGACATGCCGCGCTCACGCAGTCGCACGATGCTTTCCAGCACGACGATGGCGGCGTCCAGCACCATGCCAACGGCAAAGGCGAGGCCTGCCAGTGAAATAACGTTGAGGGTGCGGCCAGTTGCATCCAGCAACATGAAAGTGGATATCACACAGATGGGAATAGCAACAGCCACCATCAGCGTGGCGCGGAATTTACGGAAGAACCACCACAGTACGCCAACGGCAAGCAATATGCCTAACAGCAAGTTGCCGGATACCATGTTGATGGAACGGTCGATGTAACGGGTTTCGTCGTAGACCTGTTCAAAGCTCAATCCGGCGCGTTTCAGCGGGCCTTCGCGCAGTTCTTCGGCGGCCTGACGCAGGCCCGCCATGACTTCCAGTACGTTAACTCCCGATTCGCGGTGTGCGTTGACGGCCATGGCTGCATGGCCATTCTGGATCACAAAGCCACTGCGATCTACCATGCGCACTTCGATGTCGGCCACGTCACGCAAATACACGGGCTGGCCTTCGCGCCACTCCAGTATCATTTCTCCCAGATCGTCCACGTTGTACTGCCCGGCAAAACGCAGGGTGTAACGACGTTTGCCCACGTCGGCAAAACCGCCCGAGGTGTCTTTCGCACCACCGGCCAGTTGCGCGACTTTGGGCAGCTCGATGCCCAGGCTTGCCGCCTTGTAGGGGTCAAACGTGATGCGCAGTTCACTCTCTCGTCCGCCACGGACTTCGGACATGGCCACGCCCGGTATCCGTTCGAAACGTGTTTGTACGGTTTCTTCCACAAAATTCTGATAGCTGGCAACGTCGCGGTCATTGCCTGCCACCGGTTTGAGAATAAACCAGGCTATCGCGCGCGAGCGACCGCCGATGGAATTAATGGTGGGTTCGTTGGCATCGGCAGGGTAACGTTGTACACGATTGAGGCGTGACAGTACCTCCAGCAGCGCACGGCGTAAATCTGTACCAACCTGAAAAGTAAGCGTAATGCTGCCACGCCCTCGTTGTGCGCGGGCGAGAATTTTAGTCATGCCCGGCAGGCCGCGTAACACGTCTTCCTGCGGTTCGATAATTTCTGATTCCACTTCTTCCGGTGCGGCGGCACGCCAGACGGTGGTGATGGTGATCTCGGGGAGTTCGACTTCGGGGGTTAGTTGAACCGGCAGGCGTTCCAGACTGATCAGGCCGAACATCAGGGCCAGTAATACGCCCACCACTACTGCAACGGGATTACCAAGTCCAAGACGGGTGAGTTTCATGGCGGTCTACTTTCTCAGTAAATAAGTGAAGGTAGGGTGGGCAGGCTTTTCATGCCTACGCGGAATGAGGTTATTGTAAGGATCGCCCAAAAAATAACCGTCGCATTTCGTCAGAATATCCGTCGGATATATTACGCGACGGTTATTTCCTGAGCGGTCCTAACCCGGTGCCACAAACGCGTGGGCACACAAAACGTGCCCACCCTACGGGGTTTCATCCAGAATCTTTACGGTGCTGCCGGGGCGCAATCGTTCACCACCACGCACCACTACTTTGTCTCCGGCGTTCAGCTCACCGGACACGGCCACCAGCGGGCCGCTGGCAACACCTGGTTTTACCGCGACACGTTGTGCCTTGTTTTCTGCGTTAATACGAAACACAAATGCACCGTCACGGCGCAGTACCAACGCATCACGCGGTATTGCCAACACGGTTTTTGCCGTTGCCGTGGGCAAGGCAACCCGTACCGTTTGTCCTGCTGTCCAGACACCGTTATCCAGGCTGATACGCAGGTCAAGCAACCGTGAGCGCGCATTACCGGCGGCGACCAGAGCACGTACCGGTGCATGGGTTTCCCGGCCACTGATGGTTAATGTCAGCGAGTCACCTTCACGCACAAAGTTCAGTGTTTCCAGTGGTACCCACGCCTGTACTTCCAGTGCCTGGCTGTCGATGACTCTCGCCACATTGTCGCCCACCACGGCACGCTCACCGCGACGCATCAGACGTTCCACCACTACGCCTGCAAAGGGTGCGCGAATTACATGTCGACGTAATTCTTCTTCTGCCTGTTTGAGCCGTACTTGTGAAATCTGCAATTCGCTACGCGCCACTTCTCGGTCAGCCCGTAGTTCATCCAAACGGGTTTGTGAGGCATTGTTTTGTATCGCCAGACGTTCATTGCGGCGCATTTCACTTTTGAGAAATTCCAGTCGTGCCTTATTTGCTTCAATTTGTGCCTGAAATTCTTCGATTTTCAGTTTGATGAAGACCGGGTCGATCCGCGCCACCACGTCGTCTTCTTTTACCCGGGTGCCGACTTCTTTCACCAGTACTAATCTGCCAGCCACTTCTGCCGCCAGTCGTGCTTCGTGGCGACTGATCACCGTACCGGCCACCCAGGTTTGTGGTGCCATTAATTGTTGTTTTGCTTCAGCCACTTTCACCAGCGAGCTGCGGCCACCACCCGGTGCGGCCATTCCCGAACCGGCAAACACAACAACGCTCACACACAGTGTGCCCATTAAAAAGCGCGAAATATTGATATGGAAAGAGGGCATGATTTCTTATTGTTCGACCGTGTGTTTCGGGTTTGCGTTCCCATCTTCGGTAATATCGGTTTCCCACGGCGTAATCTTGTGGCCATTGAGCTGAATATCGCCGCCCGTCACCGGCAACAGAAAAGTCAGCACATGATGCAGACGCTTGTTACCCGTATGCACAGTCTCGTATTCAAGCATATAAAACTTGCCGGAAAAACGTGTATCTGCCTGACTGCGCCGCAGGTGATATGCCTGCATGGGGCCACGATCAGCCGTCAGTGCCTGTATGTTATCCAGCCATTGTTTTGGGGAGCGCTTGGAGAAAAAAACCTCATCGTATTGTTGGATGATTTGCTCGTCGTCACCATTTTGCATGGCATCAAACAACGTGCCTGCCAGCGCTTCTATGGCAGGATTGGTAGAAACGTTGAGAGCACGTTCTCCTTCGCCGCAGGCCGACAGTGTCAATAACATCAACAGACTGAAAACCCGATCCCATCGATACCCTTTACTTTTATGTGACAAAAACATGGTGTTTACTGTGCTCATTGCAATTAAAAAACGACACTAAGATTAACACATGGATTCGTAGCGAGGGAACGCCGCAAAACAAACAGCGCTTTAAACTGTCCGGGTGTGCATTGTTAGTCCAGAGTTTACCCAAATATTTCATGCAACACACCAGGGCGCTGTTTTGCAATTTGAATAAGGAATGGGCACGAAATAACTTCCCTGTTTGGCGCCCGGATTTAGTGCGACTTCGTTCGTTCTGATTGACGACTGCATGGATGCAGG
>QIGJ01000223.1 GCA_003229995.1 Gammaproteobacteria bacterium
ATTTAGAAGACTGAGAGGAATAGCAACAGCGAAAATGTCTACAGATGAAATTATGGGTCTCACAAGGAAATAGTAATGAATGGAGTTCTTGCTGATTCATGTGTTCTGTTGGATTTATTCACAGATGATCCTAATTGGGCTGATTGGTCTGAAGGTATATTAGAGCAATATAGTCAGACAAATACTTTATACATAAATTCAATCGTGTATACCGAAATTTCGATTGGTTTTAATAGCATTGAGGAAGTTGAACGGTCTGTAACAGAGCTTGGAATAAAAGTATTGGAAATGCCGCGTGAGGCATTATTTCTTGCGGGTAAAGCATTCTTAAGATACAGAAAAAATAAAGGAAATAAAACTTCGCCATTACCTGATTTTTTTATTGGAGCTCATGCGTCTGTTTCCAAATTTGGATTAATAACTAGAGATTCTGGTAAATACAAAACATATTTTCCTCAAGTTAAATTAATCCATCCAAACAACAGCTAACAAACGCGACCGCCGCAAAAAGACGCAGCGTCAGGTGAAGCGTGGCGTTATGTGAAAAATCGATGGTTTCAAATTAAGGAAAGTATCAGTGGCTGAGAAAACTGAATTTCAAGCTGTCTTTCATGATTTGAAAAATATTTTACTCTCTTACGCTAAGAAGTTAGTTCTAAAAAATGATGAAGCAAATGATTTTCACGTTGATACGAAATTCATCTTGAAAAACAAGAAGCCCATGTATTTCGGCTCCGTCAAAATTAATAAAAACTATGTCAGTTTTCACTTAATGCCGGTGTATATATTTTCCACGTTAATCAAAGATATATCTCCAGAATTGAAACGCCGTATGCAGGGACAATCCTGTTTCAATTTCAAGTCGATTGATATAGCCTTATTTAAAGAGCTTACTGAACTTGCAAAGAATGGGTATATTCAATACAAGGATTCAGGGTATTTTTAACCCTGTAGAATCACATAACAAGTATGTCAACCGGACAGTTATGTGCTAGTAAATTGAATGTCATGAATAAATATTTAGAATCATCAAAATATATAAATTGGGAATCATCTATTGTGCAAAACCTGGCTGGCAATTTGTCAGAAGGCAGTGGAAGCGAACTTGATATTGTAAAAAGATGCTTTGAATGGGTAAGGGACAATATAAAACATAGTTCTGACTACAAGATTAATCCAGTAACTTGTAAAGCATCTGATGTTTTGAAAGAAAGCACAGGGTATTGCTATGCAAAGAGCCATCTATTAGCAGCACTATTGCGGGCTAATAACATCCCGGCAGGGTTGTGCTACCAGAGATTAAGTATATTTGAAAATGGTGCGCCATATTGCCTGCATGGTCTAAATGCGGTGTACCTGAAAAAGTATGGTTGGTATAGAGTGGATGCTAGAGGAAATAAACAGGGAGTTAATGCTCAATTCCACCCACCGTACGAAGAGTTAGCATTTCAAATTGTTGATGAAAACGAATCTGACTTACCGGAAATATGGTCAAAGCCATTGCCCAATGTTGTTGAGGTGTTAGAAAAGTACAATACTTATGCCGAGGTTTTAGAAAACTTGCCGGACATTGAATTAATAAAGCTAATAAATAACCCCGCAGCAAGCTGCGGGGAATGGAGAAACGGTAGTCTTAGTGGATCATAGTACCGCTAAGGCGAAGGTTGGGCTTGAGGCGCTAAAGGGCGTGAAGATGATCAACGAAATTGGTTAGGAATGGGCACGAAATAACTTCCCTGTTTGGCGCCCGGATTTAGTGCGACTTCGTTCGTTCTGATTGAACAAAAGTGCAGGTGCAGGGATAGTCGTTCTATTTCGAGCTTTTGTGATTGAGGAACGGACGAAGACGGGTTGAAGCCGGGATGCAAAACAGGGAAGTTGTTTCGTGCACGTTCCTTAGGAACATGAGGTACACCCCGTGCAGGTAAGGCAGTAGAAAAAGGCGATACTATCCAATATCATTTAAGTTAACAAATCGCGGTATGGGTGTATGCAAGGTCATGGTGGAACCGCTGCGCTTGTTCCACCCTACGATTTTACTCTGTGTTGAATAGAGCGGAACAGAAAAATCGATGAATACCCCCAACTCTACCCTCTACCCTTCGCTACGATGACACTTCACCACCCAGTCATTTCTCCCGTCGCAATGCCCACAATGCGGCATATTTGTTAAACGCACCTTGTGCATAGGTTACTGCTACCACAAATCCTACCGGGCCATCCAAAAAACCTAACCGTATAAAGTAGATCAAAATAAAATTCCATAACGAGCGTAGCGCCGCAACGGGCAGGCCTCCGCCCCATTTGCCCGCCGCAAACCGTTTCTGTCCACCCAGCCAGGCGTATTTGGCACTTTTTTGTAGGGCGTGTCCGTAATCGCGGTGCGTGTAATGATACAAACGACCTTCCAGCGTGCCTTTTTTACCCGGTGCCAGTACCACATGTTCATGTACCTGGGCATCGGTAAAACGTGCGCCGTCACGCTTGAACAAACGCCGTGGAGCACGGGCACTGCGGCCAAAATCCATACGGTGTCCGTAGACCATCACAGCCCAGGGTGTGCGATAACCGACACACTCAGGATTGTCTGTTAATACGGCATCAATATCGTGACGCAATTCGGGGGAAACACGTTCATCGGCATCAATGGAAAGCACCCAGCCACTGTTGGCTTTTTCGAGGGCACGCTGTTTTTGTGGGCCATAACCCGGCCAGTCGGTTTCAAATACCTTGTTGGTATAACGCCGGGCAATTTCTACGGTGTTATCGGAAGAGCCGCTGTCTAATACGATAATTTCATCTGCCCAGTTGGCGACTGATTGCAGGCAGGGTTCAATGCGGTCGGCTTCGTCCTGGGCGATGATGGTTACCGACAGGCTTTGTTTGCGTTTAACCGGTTCACTTCGCGCCATACGTGATTGCATGTCAATAGCGGCGAAAATCACTGCCAGATAAAATGTAAAGAAACTCACCGGGCGTACCTGTTCCAGAATCGCTTCGGAAAAACCAAAACTCATGTAGGCAACAATCAGTAACAAACCTGCCAGTGCGAGACGCTGTGTATCCGGTGTTTTGCCGCGCCGGATAACATTCATCAGTAATTTAGCGGGTATCAGAAACAGCAGTAAAATAGCCACGAAAGCCACGCTGCCTCCACCCACTATGGCGGCAAAAAACTGATTGTGTGGATGCTCCCATGTGGTAGCGGAGCGATTGTGTAACCCGGTGTCCAGCAGTGCCTGCGCATTTTCCTGATAATGTCCCCAGCCTACGCCCAACAGGGGATTATCCCAATAAATCTGCCACGCTGCCTGCCAGATTTCCAGGCGGGTGCCTACAGAATTACTGCGCGTGCCGTTCTTGATATCACTTTGAAAATAGGTGCTGAGATTATCGGCAGTGCGTGTCACGGTTTTCTGCACACCGGTGGCAGGAATAAAATAGGCCGATGCTACGGTAATCAACAGCACGGCAACGGCAACCCAATGTTGCCACGCTGGAATACGGGTGCGGGCATACCAGACGAAGACCAGAACCAAAAAAGGAATCGCCAGCCAACCGCTATGGGCATGGGAGAGTGCGCTGGCCAGCAAACCCAGCAAGACGGCAAGCAGGGGAAGAATGACTTGCCAGCGGGCCTGCTCCCGAAACCAGCCTGCACCTGCCAGAGTCATTACTCCCATGGCCAGGGCCAGATCACCAAAGATGATGGGATGGGTGATGCCCTTTGCCTGCCCAAGATGCTCTGGTTCCCATATCTGATACATGGCGACTCCGGCGGCCACGATAGAGCCTGCCAGCAGGCCGTACCAGAATGCCGCGAGACTCACGCCGACGCGGCGCAAAAACACATAGACTGGAATCACCAGTAACAAGCGTGCAAACGTGCTCAGTTTTTTAATGCCAGCATCATCGATGCTACCCAGCAGGGTGGCCAGTAATGCCACGAGAAAAAAGAAACTCACGGCAAAATACAGCAGTTTTTCTTCGCGGCTTGCCTGGATGCTGCCACGTTGTTGCCAGGCAATACCAAATCCGGCCAGTGCCAGCAATCCGAGACCAAGTCCGTCAGCAGGACGCAGTACCAGTATTAATGCGGGAAACAAAAACACCACCGCAGCGGCAAAACCGTGTGTTATTTTGGAGGGTGCTGCCTGTGTTGTGATGTTATCAGTCACAGAAAGCCGCGATCAGTGTGGCCACAAAAAGTAAAAGTTATGCTCGCGGAATAACGGTATTCAGTCTTTCAATGTGTAATTTGCGCCACAATACGGGCATTTGGCTTTACTGGTTTTTTCGATAGGCAAATACACTTTGGGATGTGAATTCCATAGGCTCATGCCATCCATGGGACAGTGCAACGGTAAGTCCGCATGGCTCACTTCGTAGTGATTTTCCGCATTGGACTGAATTTCGGTGCTGTTTTGTGTGTGGCTCATATTTTCTTCCCTTTCGACAAAATTCACGGCGACATTTATGCCGTCGGTGTTAACCAGTCCTGATGATCCGGGTGCCGACCATGTACTACGTCAAAATACAATGTTTGTAATTTTTCTGTTATCGGGCCACGGCCACCATTGCCGATTTCACGGCGATCCAGTTCACGAATTGGTGTGACTTCTGCGGCTGTACCGGTAAAAAAGGCTTCATCGGCGACGTAGACTTCATCACGGGTGATACGTTTTTCACGCACTTCATAACCCAACTCGGCTGCCAAAATCAAAATCGTTTCACGAGTAATGCCTTCCAGTGAGGAAGTCAGCTCCGGTGTGTAGATCACTCCGTTGCGCACCATGAAAAAATTCTCACCACTGCCTTCAGCGACAAAACCATCCACGTCCAGCAGCAAAGCTTCGTCGTAACCATCCGCCATGGCTTCTTGTAAAGCCATGATGGAGTTAATGTAATTACCGTTAGACTTGGCTTTGCACATGGTTACGTTCACATGGTGCCGGGTGAAGGACGAAGTTTTTATGCGAATGCCTTTTTCCATGCCTTCGGCACCCAGGTATGAGCCCCATGCCCATGCGGCAATCATAATGTGGGTTTGCAGATTATCGGCACGCAGGCCCATGCCTTCGGAGCCGTAAAAACACATAGGACGCAAATAGCCGCTATCGAGTTTGTTTTCGCGCAAGGTGGCGCGCTGTGCTTCATTCAGTGTCTCTTTATCAAAAGGCATACTCATGCCCAAAATTTTCGCTGAACGAAACAGGCGGTCGGTATGTTCCTGCAAACGAAAAATGGCTGGGCCTTTGCTGTCGGTATTGTAGGCGCGTACGCCTTCAAACACACCCATGCCGTAATGCAGTGTGTGGGTGAGTACATGTACTTTGGCATCACGCCAGGGCACCTGTTCACCATCCATCCAGATGACGCCATCGCGATCATCCATCGACATACTGCTTTCTCCGGTTTATTCTCATTTTTATCTAACCTAAGTGTAAAAAATATACGTCTGGTCAATCGGTATTTTTCAACCATTCATGCCAGATGCGTTGCACAGTATTACGTTCTGTCGCAAACCGCCCGTCTGCCACTATCGCACGTAATTCCTGTAAGGCAAACCGGTGAATGTCTGCCCGGTAACGTCGATAAATATCAGCCAGGTGGTGTGCATCTGCGGGGGGCATCAGTGCCTGTCCGGCAAAGCTGTCTAACACACGAACGTTGTCTGTAAATTCGCTCAGCGCGGGGTAATGACCTGCCCAATTCAAAACCCCGAATTGAACCATAAATTCGATATCAGCGATACCGCCATGGCCCTGTTTAAGATCAAATTCATCCTTGCGAGTACGATTCAGTGATTCACGCATGCGTTCGCGCATAGCAACGATGTCTTTTTTAAGCGGAATGGTCTCTCGTGGCAGAGCGAGTATTTCCTGGCGCAAACCATCAAAGGCCTGTTTCAGTGACAGATCGCCCGCGACCACTCGTGCTCGCACCAGTGCCTGATGTTCCCAAGTCCATGCCTTGTTATGTTGATATTCGCTGAAACTGCTCAGACTGGTTACCAGCAGACCGGATGCACCGCTGGGGCGCAGGCGCATATCGGCGTCATAAAGCACGCCTGCCGAGGTATGGGCGGTAAGGATGTGAATAATGCGTTGTCCCAGCCGGGCGTAAAACACATTGTCTGCCACCGGTTTGGGGCCATCGGTGACCGCCATCTGGTTTTCAGCCTGGTGTATAAATACTAGGTCCAGATCCGAGCCGTAACCCAGTTCGATGCCACCGAGTTTGCCGTAAGCGACAATGGCAAATCCTTTCTCATCCTTTTTTCGCTTAGACATGCAGGCCGGTCGTCCATGACGCGTCAGCAAATATTTCCACGCCAAATCTAATGTTGCCTGCAATATCAGCTCGGCAATGGTGGTGAGTTGGTCGCTGACCTGCATCAGTGGCACAGCATCCATCACGTCAGCTGCCGCGACGCGTAATATACTCACCTGTTTGAACTGTCGCAGACTGTCCATGGCCTGTTCCAGATCTTCGGCAGGTATCTGTTTGAGACGGTGTTGCAGTTCGGTTGTTAACTCGGCACGATCCGGTGGCCGGTAGAGACTGCGGGGGTCAAGCAGTTCGTCCAGCAATAATGGGTGATGGGCCAGTTGTTGTGCGATCCAGGGACTGGCTGCGCATAAGCGCACCCATTGTGACAACGCCATAGGGTGCTCACTCAACAGAGCCAGATAGGCGCTGCGCCGGGCAACGGCTTCCACCAGTGTCAACAAACGTTGTAACACAACATGCGGTGAATCGGGCCGAGGCTCCAGTGCCACCACTGCACCCAGTAGCAAGGGGATCAGCCGGTCCATGCGTGTGCGGCCAATACGTGATAAAGACTGATAATCCCGGGCCGATTTAAGTGCCTGCAAACGTGACCAACTGGCGGCAGGCTGGTCATAACCCGCTTGCTGCAACAGGGTGACGGCCT
>QIGJ01000280.1 GCA_003229995.1 Gammaproteobacteria bacterium
TTTCCTTCCTTGCTGACAGCGATACCCATCCAGACGGTGAACTAAGCAGTAATGCATAATTTTTTAACATTTTCTTGCCTCTTTTGAGTGAGTCAGCGTTGCTGTTCCAGTCACATATACCCGTAACGATTAAGGTACTACTTATAATCTCATTCATCGAATAGCTGAATTCGATCATTTATTGTTTCGCAGATCCATAACTTTTATCAGGCATCAATGATGAACCAGGAAACACGCTGTCCCTGTGGCAGCCAGGAAACCTTTACAAGCTGTTGTGAGCCTTATTTATCGGGCGACAAAATATTGTGAGCCTTATTTATCGGGCGACAAAATACCGCTTACCGCTGAAATATTAATGCGCTCACGCTATACCGCTTATACTCGCATGGATGATGATTATTTACTGGCGACCTGGCACCCGGATACCCGACCTGATGTCCCTCATCCCAGTGATGATGGTGATGATACCACTTGGACAGGGCTTTCGATTCTGCGTACTGAAGCAGGGTTGGAAGGTGATAAAGCGGGTGTTGTCGAGTTTATTGCCAGCTGCAATGTGGGTAAAAAACCTTCACAATTACATGAAATCAGTGAATTTATCCACGATGAGGAGCGTTGGTTTTATGTCGAAGGGCTGGATCAGCAGCCTGTGCGTAGAGAAACCCCCAAAATTGGCCGTAATGAGCCTTGCCTTTGTGGCAGCGGGAAGAAATATAAAAAATGTTGTGGTATGAATTAGGGAGTGCTAACACCATAGCCATTAAGCTAGTTGATGCATGAGGGTTGTTTTTCCTGCTTCAGGCAATCGAGTTTGTAAGGCGTATGCAAGGTCATGGTGGAACCGCTGCGCTTGTTCCACCCTACGGTTTTACCCAGTGTTGAAATAGAGTGAAGCAAAAAATCAATGAACGCCTCAACTCTACCCCCCTTTATTCGGTAGGGTGGAACAAGCGTAGCGGTTCCACCAAACGGGAAGACATACTATCAGGCCATGATCAGCATCACTCAATAGCAATAAAACATCCTCTTTTTTGTTTTTATATCGCCATGGGTATATCACGATTCATATTCCGATGCTTGGGGAATATTCTTCAATGAATGTGGCGGTGGCTTGTTCAATCGCAGCCTTTGAAATAACCCGTCAATATTGATTGTTTGAATCTGACACTTCCTGTCTTGATTATGATGGTGGTGGATATTGCCGGAGAATAAGTATGTCACCTCGTTGGGTAAATTCCAGATGTTTTAGAAAACTCATGCCCAGTAATACGTTATTGCCTTGCATGTTAGGGTTGATCGATGCGCGTACCTGTCCCAGCACAATACCACCCAAATCCACTTTATCCAGGCGGGTGGCGTATACGGTGATTGTGCCATTGGCTGTTTGATATATCATCGGTCTGCCACGTTTCAGGCCGATTTTCTGCGCCAGCTCTTCGGGCACAGACACATCACTGGCTCCTGTATCCAGCAAAAAAACCACTGGCGTATTGTTAATGCTGCCACTGGCCACATAATGCCCAAAACGATTTCGTTGCAAAGTCAGTGCATGCGTGCCATCAGTATCCAGATTCAATGATAAATCCTGATTGGGGTTATGTTGTTTTTCCTGCCATGATTGAAAAAACATGACCAGCAAGCCCATGATCACCACCCACATGGCGATGGTCATTTTCATACCCAGGCGACGGTGCGAGTTTACTGAATCAGATTTCTGCGGCTCATGTGAGTCATTGTTGTTCATAGGGTTTTAGTGCCAGCAGCGAAAACGGGTATTTTATTCTTCCTTCTTGAGGCAGTCGGGTTTATAGGATGTAAGTACCTGGGCATCATTATTTTAACAACATTTTCACAGGGTATTTTTCGACCTTCAAGGCGCTGCGAAGTGAGCATAGTGAGCATAGTGAGCTATGTGACCGTAGTAGCAACGCAGAAGGCCGGAAAATAAACCAGAAAATGTTAAAGTAATTATGTTCAGGTACTTATGCAAGATCATGGTGGAACCGCTGCGCTTGTTCCACCCTACGGTTTTACTCTATGGTGAACAGAGTGTCTATAAATGCCTCAATTCCACCCTCTACTCGGGTAGGGCTTAGACTGTGGAGCGGCTGAAAGCCACGACGTGATGCATATCCGCGCGGATGCCGACCTGTGTACCAATAGTGTGGTCGTGGTGACTGGGAAATAACGATAATACCTGATTACCGGACGGTAGCTCCAGAGTGTACATGACCTCGGCCCCTTTGAAAGCCTTGTGGGTGATGAGCCCAGTGAGAGGGCCGTTAGTATCGGGTACAATATCATCCGGGCGAATCAGCACTTCGACTTCAGTGCCTTTGGGCCAGTTGTAAGTACGCTCACCCGTCAGCCGTCCCAGCTCGGTATCAACCGTATCGGTCGCCACCATAATACCTTTCAAAAAAGTGCCCTGGCCGATGAAGTTGGCGACAAAACGATTTTGTGGTTCGTGGTAGAGGTTGAAAGGTGTGTCCCATTGCAGAATACGGCCTTGATCCATGACACCGATGTAGTCGCCCAGAGCAAAGGCTTCGTCTTGGTGGTGGGTGACCAGAATACCGGTAATGCCTTCCTGCTTGAGAATTTCGCGAACCTCCAGGCTGAGGCGTTCGCGTGTATCGATATCGAGATTGGAAAAGGGCTCGTCCAACAAAATGGCCTCAGGTTGCGCGGCCAGCGCACGGGCCAGGGCGACACGTTGTTGTTGCCCACCGGATAGCTCGTGCGGGAAGCGCGTGCTGAATTCCTCCAGCCCCACCATTTGCAGCATGCGTGTTACCATTTTTCGTCGGTCTGTACTGGCGGCCTTGCGCAAGGCAAAGCCGACGTTGTCGCTGATATTCATGTGCGGAAACAGGGCGTAGTCCTGGAACACCATGCCGAGACGGCGTTTTTCCGGTGCCAGAGTATAACCGGAGCGGGATACCGTGTTGCCATCGATGTGAATTTCCCCATGAAAAATGGGCTCAAAACCAGCGATGGCACGCAGTGCTGTGGTTTTGCCGCAACCGCTGGGGCCCAACAGGCATACCAGACTGCCGCGTTTAACATGCATCGACAGGCCGTTGACCACCGTCTGCTGACGGTAGCGGCATTCAATGTTGTGAACATCCAGCAGGGGATTCATGAGGTTTTTCGGGCGTTGGTGGTAGCGTGAGTGAGAATCATTCCCGATATGGTACCAGATCCCCCGTGTTTAATGCGGGTGTATTGAATTCAGCCAATCAGAAACTCCAACAGGGCTTTTTGTGAGTGCAGACGATTTTCCGCCTCATCCCATACCACGCTTTGCGTGCCATCAATAACGACTGCCGCCACTTCTTCACCACGGTGGGCAGGCAGACAGTGCATAAACAAGGCATCGGGTTTGGCTAGCGCCATCAATTCCGGGTTAACCTGATAGTCGGCAAATGCCTGTTCGCGTGCAGCCTGTTCTTCTTCCTGGCCCATGCTGGCCCACACATCAGTGACGATCAGGTCAGCATCTTGCACGGCGGTGCGGGGTGATGTGTTCAACGCGGCATAGCCCTCACCAGCGGCAAGGATTTGTGCATCAGGCAAATAACCCTCAGGACTGGCAATTTGCAGCTGGAAGCCAAACTGTTTTGCAGCGTTAATGTATGAGTGGCACATGTTGTTGCCATCGCCAATCCACGCCACACGCTTGCCGCTGATGTCGCCGCGATGTTCAAAGTAAGTCTGCATGTCGGCTAATAGCTGGCAAGGGTGGTATTCATTGGTGAGCGCGTTGATGATCGGCACCTGTGAATATTCTGCAAAGCGCTGGATTTTTTCATGTTCGAAGGTGCGGATCATGATGATATCCACCATACGTGATAACACCCGCGCTGAATCTTCAATGGGTTCGCCACGGCCCAGTTGTGTGTCGCGTGGTGAGAGAAAAATGGCGTGGCCACCAAACTGTGCCATACCCGCTTCGAAGGAAACCCGGGTGCGGGTGGAGGATTTCTCGAACACCATGCCCAGTACTTTGTTTTTTAACGGTTCAAAGATTTTGTCCGCTTTTTGTTGAGTCTTCAGTTCAATGGCACGTTGGATCAGCGTGTGTAACTCATCACGACTCAAATCATTGAGGGTTAAGAAATGGCGCACATTCATGGGCTGTCTCGTTGGGATCTGCAGATGATTAACGGGAAAGAAAATCGCGGATAAGTGTGCTGAGCTGCTTGACCAGTTGCGTTGCTTCGTCATCCGTCATGACTAGCGGTGGCAGCAACCGCACCACATTATCCGCAGTGACGTTGATGAGCAGGCTGTCATCCAGTGCGATTTTTACTAACTCGGCACAGGGTCGGTCCAGCTCGATGGCCAGCAGCAGTCCCTTGCCGCGAATGTCGGTAATGCCTTCGACATCGGCCAGTTGTTCGCCAAATGCGCTTAGCAGTTGCGTACCCAGAGACGCAGCACGCTCACAAAGCCTGTCTTTTTCAATGGTTTCGATAACGCTCAGAGCCACCCGACAGGCCAGTGGATTGCCGCCATAGGTGGAACCGTGATTACCGGGCTGAAAAGTGTGTGCCGCCGTGCCGCGCGCCAGACAGGCTCCGATGGGTACGCCGTTGCCCAGTGCCTTGGCGAGAGTCACCACGTCCGGTGTGGCATTGCTGTGTTGTTGGTAGGCAAACCACTGTCCGCTACGTCCCATACCGGTCTGAATTTCATCCAGCATCATCAGCCAGTTGTTTTCATCACACAGGGCACGGATACCGGGCAGGTAATGGTCATCGGGAATACGGATGCCACTTTCGCCCTGTATGGGCTCCACCAGCACGGCCACAACGTTTTGATTGTTTTTGGCGACAGTGGCAATGGCATCGAGGTCATTGTAAGGCACCCGCAGGAAACCGCTCACCAGTGGCTCAAAACCCACCTGCACCTTGCGATTACCGGTAGCGCTCAGTGTGGCCAGGGTACGGCCATGGAAACTGCTTTCCATGACAATGACAGTGGGTTGTTCGATACCCCGGGCATGACCGTGCAGGCGCGCAAGCTTGATAGCGGCTTCGTTAGCTTCGGCACCGGAATTACTGAAAAATACCCGCTCCATTCCCGCCAACGCGATGAGTTTGTCTGCCAGTGCCTGCTGATGGGCGATGTGATAAAGGTTGGATGTGTGTATCAACTGGCCAGCTTGCTGGCAAATGGCCTCGGTCACGGCGGGGTGGGCATGGCCCAGACCGCAGACGGCGATACCGCCGAGGGCATCGAGATAACGTTTGTCATTTGTGTCCCACAACCAGCAGCCGTCACCCTTATCAAAGGTCACGGGCAACGGAGCATAAGTATGCATTAACGCATCAGACATAACTTTCAATTTCCCAACGGACGGCCCAAAAAACCGTCAAAAACAAAAAGGCAGCCCCAATAGAGACCGCCATGCAATATTCAGAAAATTTGTTGCGATTCCTTTAAAAACCGCCGTGGTTTTGGGTGTCCGTGTAGTACCCGTGTAGTACCGCAGTGGGACAGAGAGAGCGTCATTAACCGAACAGTGTGACATACCCATAGCGATTTAGGTGTCACTGCGCGTCCTCTTTGCTGTGTTGTTGTCCTCGCAATAGAACGACAATTACTGGTCATTTCGCCTTGCCATGAAACAAATAGGACGCACATTGACACCTAAATCTCAAACGCCACGAGTATATTTCATGCGCTTTTGCTCAATCAGAGCGCCACGGGTAATAAGGAA
>QIGJ01000347.1 GCA_003229995.1 Gammaproteobacteria bacterium
TATGTATATTCACAACCAAAAAATGGTTCAGTGGGTAATATTATACTTGCGCAATTGAAATCAAAGTCCATGGGGTTTCTATATTTGGGAGATTTCAAAATAGGAAATGATTTAGTCAATAAAATGTTAGCATTTCAGTTAGGAGACTTTATTCCTAAAATTAATATTCCCGTTCTAATTTTTCATGGTGACAGGGATGAAATAGTACCATTCATTACGTTTTACTGAAGAATATTATCATAGATTTAATAGCTGTGAGCTAAGAATTTTAAAGGGAAGTGGTCATGGCTTTTTAGATAATCAAACTGAGGTCATTAAAGAAACTTGCTCTTGGGTTGTGAGTTCAATAAAGTTAACGAAAGTATAGTGAATATACAGCTAACAATTGCGTTAACACCTCCGTCGGCACATTGCGCAAGACGTTAGAATTGTGGGAAATTGGAGAATATCAATGAAATACGCACTTCATAAGCCAGTATTATTAGTTCTTCTGTATTTTCTTACGTTTAATGTTGAAGCTGATGGCTCACCCAATGAAGTATTTAATATAATAAACGAACGCCTAAGTTATATGGAGGATGTTGCTTTATTTAAAGCCCAAAAACATCTCCCAATCGAAGACGTAGAGCGAGAAAATTTAGTAGTTGATAAAGCAATAAATTCTACACAGAATAGCGGGCTTAGTTTAACGCATATGGAATCATTGGTTAGGGCTCTAATGTCTGTCGCTAAGGCTGTCCAGTATCGGCATCGGGCGGATTTTCTTTCAAATACATCATTACGTAAGCCGAGAGACCTTCAGAAAGTAGTGCGACCTTCATTATTACGCTTAAACGATAAATTGATTGAGCAACTGGCAGTATATTTGAAATCTTATGGGTCATTTAATTCTGATCAATATAATGAATTCGAAAAGGCAATTAATGTAAAGTACGTTACGATGTCAGATAAACAGCTTATATTTAGGGCTTTACAAAATGTTGTTATGTTGCAAAATGATTGAGGAAAGTCGTTCTAACGCGCTCAATATGAAAAATATCATCATATTAGTTTTACTATTAATAACTAGTCAGGCTCAAGCCGCATGGAGTGACTTTGCTTATGTTATACCTGAAACAGAAAATAAATATAAACTTGATATCGAGTTTTCTCCTGTAGAAAATCGCGCAAATACATATCGAATTAAGTTCAAGGCAGTTGGTTACAGTCACAAACAAGCATGGCTTATAGTTACCGCAGATTCCCTCTCAAAGAAAGAGCAAGAATTACGAAACTTTATCTGGCAAGCAATTCCACCGTCAAAGGTAATTCTGATAAAAGCATTGCTCAATCCTGTTAATAATAAATTATCATCAAAAGATGAATTATCTCTGTATTATGAAGTAGAACTTAGCTCGACAATACTTAAAAAGGCATATATTTATATTGATTTCCCTTCAGTGGTATTTGATGGCGGTTATTATTACACAATAGATTTAAGCGCTTTTCTTACAGAGTATGAAAAAAATGCTAGCAAATAAATCAAGCGGACGCAAAAAATGCACCACTTATTAAAGCGTTAAGCACTAAAAAAACACCCACTTAACAGCGCAACCCAATGGGTTACAATAGTTGCCATGATAACTAGCTTTATACATAAGGGATTAGAACGTTTCTACAAAACTGGTAAATCGTCTGGCATTCAAGCAAAACATGCCAAAAATACTCACCAACCTAGATCAAGCTGAAAGCCTGCAGGATATGGATTTACCCGGCTTACGCTTACACGAGCTAAAAGGCAGCCTTAAAAACATATGGTCTATTTCTGTTAGGAATGGGCACGCAATAACTTCCCGGTTTAGCGCCCGAATTTAGTCCGTATTCGTTCGTTATAATTGAACAAAAGTGCAGGAATAGTCGTTCTATTTCGAGCTTTTGTGATTGAAGAACGGGCGAAGTCGAGCTGAAGTCGGGATGCTAAACAGGGAAATCATTGCGTACCCACTCCTTAGCACCGCGACATAATAAGTGCATAACCAGACGGCAAAGAGATTTCTCCATACTGCTGACTTCAGCATAAATTTAAATTTCTATTCTGTATTCATCCAAACAAAACGGGAGCACCTGCCTCTAAAGACATCCCATATTTTTTCTTGTTGATTTTTCCTTGCTTTCCTCCCATTCGAAACCTTCCACTTTCTTTAAGTTTACAGGATGTGAAAAATGAGAATCATAGCCATTATGAAACCTGAATCATCTTGTTTCTTTGCAGTGTATTCTACAAAATCTCTTGCTTCCTGTTCCAACAATTAAAATTTTACGATTTTTGCAAGTCTGTAAACTTGTTTATACGCTACTGTTGATTCATGATAAAGACATCACGCTAAAGACGCTTATAACAGGCATGTGAGTGGTCTGAATTTATCCATCGAAAAAGCAATTGCGCACACCTTGATTATGTGCCGTGCTGTGTAAAATATCATAGATCAAAGCAAATTGACCATGCCTGAGAATCACCTCTGCAACAAGACAGACATCGAGCAACACTTGCGCAAACTGGTAGCACGGGTGCGTCTTGCCGAACAAACGTACGGACGTGAGCCGAATTCAGTACAGATTTTACCCGTGAGCAAAACCCATCCGGCACACAAACTGGCAGAACTGGCCGCATTAGCATTACCAGGAATTGGCAACGCCTTTGGTGAAAACTATTTACAGGAGGCTGAGGACAAAATAACACAATTGGCCGAACTGAATGTGCAATGGCACTTCATCGGGCCGATCCAATCCAACAAAACCCAGACCATTGCACATTTATTTCAGTGGGTACACAGTGTGGATCGAATAAAAATTGCCCGGCGACTCAATAATCAGCGCCCCACCGGTTTGCCGCCACTAAACGTGTGTTTACAAGTGAATATCAGCGGTGAAACCAGTAAATCTGGCGTCAGTCTTGATGCACTCCCGGCGTTGGCCTGGCAAGTGGCCGCGCTACCCAATTTGCGTTTACGCGGCTTAATGGCTATTCCAGCCGCCAGCAGAAACATGGCTGCGCAACGGACCACCTTTGCAGCAATACGTAAGGCCTTTCATTCGCTGAACCTTTCACCGACTCCCGATAGGGCAACGCTGAAATGGGACACACTGTCCATGGGCATGTCCGCAGATCTTGAGGCCGCAATCGCCGAAGGCGCGACCATTGTGCGCATTGGTACCGATATTTTTGGCCCGCGCGTGACACAAGCTACCGCAGATTAACTTGTTTTTATTCGTCATCTGGTGAACCATTACTCATTATGAAATCCATCAAACTAACATTTATCGGCGGCGGCAATATGGCGGCCAGTCTTATCGGTGGCCTACTGGCGGACAAACTGCCCGCACAGCAAATTACCGTCGCCGACCCCGCAGTCGGCACCCGCAATTCTCTCGCCAGCCATTTTGGCGTAAATACTGAAGAGGATAATGTAGCAGCTACCGTCGGTGCCGACGCGGTAGTGCTGGCGGTCAAACCCCAGATGCTACAGTCCGTCGCCGAAGCGCTGGCACCTGCCGTGCAGAAATACCAGCCACTGGTGATCACCATTGCTGCGGGCATCCGTAGCGCTGATCTTAACCGTTGGCTGGGTGGCAAAACCGGTGACAATGTTGCGGTGGTACGTGCCATGCCCAATACTCCGGCATTGTTACAGACCGGAGCCACGGGCTTGTTCGCTAATGCGCAGGTCAATGAAACACAACGGGATCTGGCCGAATCCATTTTACGTGCGGTGGGACTGGCACTATGGGTAGAAAAAGAGGAGCAAATGGATGCAGTCACCGCCTTGTCCGGCAGCGGCCCAGCCTATTTTTTCCGGATCATGGAGGCCATGGAAACTGCCGGCACCCAATTGGGGCTTTCTGTAGAAACCGCGCACCTGCTCACCTTGCAAACCGCACTGGGTGCCGCCAAGATGGCGCTGGAAAGCAGTGAGGCCGTGGGTGTTCTGCGTGAGAAGGTGACCTCGCCCGGTGGCACCACGGAACAAGGCCTGCGGGTAATGGCAGAACAGGATATCGACGGCTTAATGGCCCAGGTGCTCAAAGCAGCGTTTGATCGCTCCCGGGAACTGGCTCAGTCGTTGAGCGAGACAAAATAGTGGGGGAAATATGATGGGAGGCTCTTACGCCGGTAATGCCGGGGTATTTTTGGTGCAGACCTTATTTGGGCTGTACATGGGTGCCGTGCTGCTACGGTTTTTGCTGGCGGTGGTGCGCGCTGATTTTTATAACCCTATCTCTCAGTTTTTAGTGAAAGTGACCAATCCACCGCTGGTGCCATTGCGACGAGTGATCCCCAGCCTGGGCGGCATTGATATCGCCTCTCTGCTGCTGTTACTGGTTTTGCAGATTCTGGAATTGCTGACGGTAGGACTGATCAGTGGAGTCAGTTTTCAGCCGATTGGTCTGGTCATACTGGCCGTGGCAGAATTGCTGTCGTTATTATTTCAAATCTACTTTTTCACTATTTTGATCCAGGTCGTGCTCAGTTGGGTCAGTCCGGGTGGCCATAATCCGGCTGTGGCTTTGTTGTATAGCCTTAACGAACCCATACTGGGTCGGGCCAGGCGCATCCTGCCCCCGATTCAGGGTTTTGATTTGTCACCCATTGTCGCCATGATTGTTATTCAGTTACTGACCATTTTGATGGTGGCACCGATCAGAGATCTTGGTCGCGGCTTGGCCTTCGGCTGATGCTCTGCCTAAACCCTGATACACACCTTCCATATACCCTCGCCATCCACGTTAATATTTCGAAAAAATTGACAAAAAATAACCGTTTGCACAGTATTTTCGGCCACTGGCCGGAACACAGGAAATTCTCGTTTTTCATCAATCACCTGGACTAAACTTCCCCAATCGTTGGCCGTTATTAACCGATAGCAAGATGTCAGCCGTGTACGGTATTTTCAGCCCTGCGCAGGCTTTAATCAGTCAATTTGGGTAAAAACGGGATGGCAAAAGACCAGTTTACAGAACAATTAGAGGCCTATAGTCGCTGGAAAGAAGACATTATCAGCCATATAAAGGCCTACCGGGAGTGGCTGTCGGAACACGATATGAGCAGCCCGGAAGATGACTTGCGCATGTATGAAATTCTTGATGCGCTGGACTCAGACCGCATTACCATCGGTTTTGCGGCGGAATTTTCGCGGGGCAAAACTGAACTGATTAACTCGATCTTTTTTGCCAATTATCAACGTCGTCTGCTGCCCTCTTCTGCCGGGCGCACAACCATGTGCCCCACCGAGTTGTTTTACGACGCCAAAGTAAAAAAACCCTATATTCGCATGTTACCCATCGAAACCCGTCTCGAAGACACCAGCATCAGCGAATACAAACAAGACGCCAATAACTGGATCAACACTGACCTGGATGTAGATTCACCAGAACACATGGTGGAAGCCTTCAAGGAAATCATAAAAACCAAGTCCGTGCCTGTAGAGAGCGCCATTCAACTGGAGCTGTATAGCACAGAAGAATTTGAGCAGTGTGAAATACCCCCAGTCAGCATTGAAATCCCCATGTGGCGCCATGTGATGATCAGCTTCCCTCATCCATTGCTAAAGCAGGGCTTAGTGATTCTGGATACCCCAGGGTTGAACGCCATGGGTTCTGAGCCAGAACTGACAATGGACATGCTACCCAATGCACAGGCCGTGATTTTTGTGCTTGCGGCTGATACCGGTGCCACCAAGACCGATATGGAAATCTGGCGACAGCACGCCCAGGCGTTTCGTGAAAATAAAGAAAATGGTGGTCTCATCGTCGTACTGAACAAAATTGATACCTTGTGGGACGAGCTACAGGACGAAGCCACCATCAATGCCAGCATTCAGGAGCAAGTGGATAAAACCGCAAAAATGCTCAATATTGAAGCCAGTACAATCTATCCTGTGTCTGCACAAAAAGGTCTGTTGGCACGCGTGAAAGGCAATGAAGAGCTGTTGGAAAAGAGTGGTTTGCTGGCCCTGGAGGCCACACTTTCGGACGACGTATTGCCCGCAAAACAACATCTGGTACGCGAAAATATCGTCTCACGCATTGGCTCCATGGTGGAAACCACCCGAGGTGTATTAGTGGAACGCCATGAAGCCGTGCAACAACAACTGGATGAACTGCGTTCCTTGTCGGGGAAAAGCGCGGATGTGCTCATGGAAACCATGCAAAAACTGCGTACCGAACAGAGCATTTACCAAAAAGATGTGGAAAATTTTCAGACCAGCCGCCATGTGTTGAAACGACAACTGGTATCACTGATCGAAGCACTTGGGCTGGATTCTATGGATCAGCTGATCACAAAAACGCGCACCGACATGGTAGACAGCTGGACCACGCACGGCCTGAAAAATAATATGAAACGATTTTTTGAGGGCACACGGGATAACATGACCCAAGTGAATTATCAGGTCGAAAAATCCAACGGTATTGTGCAATCGATTTATGACCGTTTCCGTGACGAGCATGGTTTCACCGACCTTAACCCCACACTGTTTACCACTGCACGCTACAGTCGTGAACTGGACCAACTCTACAAAAAAGCCGCTGATTTCAGAGACAGCTCCATGACGGCTATGACCGAGCAAAGTTTTGTGGTGAAGAAATTTATTGTCTCGCTAGTGAGCCACGCACGGAATATTTTCTTCCGCGCCAATCAGGATGCCGAAGACTGGGCAGGCAGCGTAATGCGTCCGCTGGCGGCACGTATTAAAGAACGTAAAATTCAGCTGGAAAAACGTCTGGCCAATTTGCAGAAAATTAAGAATTCCCGTGAAAAACTTACCGATAATATTACCGACCTGGAAAACCAGAGCGAAGAACTAATGGCCCAGCTGGACACCATTAACGGCGTGCTTGAAGCTGTGAATACACCATTACCCCCATTACAAGCGGCCCATCAAAAAACTGTTGCTGCGTCGTAGTTTTCCCTTTAACGCCGTAACACCCATCAAACCGTAACCTGTGGTTATGCATGACTACCAGTAAGCGACGGCGGATACCCATCGCTCAAACTTATTTTAGCTCGCTTAAGGTTTCAAGCAAAAAGTCCGCTATCTTTGTATTAGAGCTCGTTATATTTGGCGTAAATAGTCATGCATCGTTATTTTAACAACATTATTTTAACAA
>QIGJ01000285.1 GCA_003229995.1 Gammaproteobacteria bacterium
ATCAAAATATGAAAGAGCGAGGAGCCAGATAACTCATGAAAAAAACACGGTTAATACTCCTGCTCCTGGCCCTTACCGGTTTGGCAACATCTTTGCCTGTTTTTGCTCAAACAGAAAAGGGGGCCATTGAGGCTTGTATTGCTGTATCCAGCAGAACGGCACTTGATGATCAAACGCTGGGTGAATTACGCCAGCAGTGTCAAAAGCAGACAAGCAGCCTTATCGGCAGACGAATAGCATTTGAAAATGCAGCATCAAGCAATCCTTTTTCTATTTTACCGCATAAACCCAATTATCTGTTGCCTGTTACCTATTCTGATATCAATGAAAACCCTTACATGGACAGGTTACAGGGCTATCGTTTTGATAATGTAGAGGCAAAGTTCCAAATTTCCGTCAAATATATTGCTGCTGAAAATTTTTTTATTGATAATCTGGATCTGCAAATGGCCTTTACCACAACAAGCTGGTGGCAAGCCTACAATAGTGAAATCTCCGCACCTTTTCGAGAAACCAATTATGAACCTGAACTGATTGTTAGTTACAGAAAACCCTGGTCACTGGCTGGACTGCAAGTGTCACATTCTTCTCTCTCTTTAAGCCATCAGTCCAATGGACAATCTGGTGAATTATCCCGCAGCTGGAACAGGGTTATCGGCAGCCTTGCTTTTATTCGTGACAATGTCATCTGGAATCTGAAAGCCTGGTGGCGTTTTCCTGAGGATGATAAAAAGAGTTCAAATACCCTGGCTGGAGATGACAATCCAGATATAGAAAAATATATGGGAAATGGTGAGTTAAATGTATTATGGAATCTAGCTAAAGAACATAATATTGATATGTCACTACGCAATAATTTGCGCAGTGACAATAAAGCCGCTATCCAGCTAGGCTGGTCATTCCCACTCAACAAACAGTTACGATGGTATGTTGAATATTTCAACGGTTATGGTGAAAGTTTAATTTACTATAACCACTCTGTTTCACGTATCGGTTTCGGTATCAAACTGACTGACTGGTTGTAATGCCTGAATATTAATAAACTCTAATGTGTTTGGCGATATTGCCGGGGAAATTTTCCCGGCACGCATGATTATTATCACGATCAAAGATTCCTGGTTGCTTGCCGATAGAGAAAAGAAGTTTCCAATGTCTTGGTGATGTGAGGGATTAGAATTCATAATTTTTTGTATTTATTGCCAATGAATGAACCCAATCGAAAATAAAAATACGTATAGAATATGACGAAGGATCGAGTTTAATGGAAAACCCGGCGGTTAACAGCAGAGAACGACGTGCTTATGAGCGCTATCCGGTCAATTTACGTGCGCGGATTAATTCCCAAGGAGCCATGGCACGGGATTGTGTGATACGGGATTTTTGTGTCGGAGGCATGTATCTGGTATTCGAACATGCCGCAGAGGACACCAGGGTAGCGCACTTGTGTTCACCGGTAAAAAACAGCCAAGTCAGCATTGAGTGCTCAGTGTCGGGTCATGATAACAACAACCTTTTAAAATTTTCCGCACAGGTGGTGCGCAAGCAGGGAGATGGTCTTGCTCTGCGTTTTATAAATCCTGACCTGTGTGCGTTGCAAATTCTCCTGGACTATGCCAAATCTCAGTATAAAAAGAATGATGAGCGAAGTGACAATAGGCATGATCCATTACCGTTGAATAATAAAACGTTCAACGGCAAAAAAAAGAACGAAATCATCGAGCATTGCAATCAGATGGTTAATGATACGGCTGACAGTCTGGTGGCCCGGTTTCATGAAAATGTTGTGGATTATCTGTTTGAGGTTTCCAAAGCATCGCAGGATATTGCTGAACAAAATGCATATTTTGATGCCTTGAAAATTCTGAATAATGCGAAAGACACCTTGGGCAAGGATTTTCTTGCATCGCTTGAAGTGCAGCTTTCATGTTATTCGCCAGCGGTGCCTCAGTTTGTGGACAGTGACGACGGTATGGTAACGGTTAATGCTTTGTCCATTGTAGATGATGAGGTATTTGATGACTGGCTGGCGGATACAGCCACGGTGGATTCTGTTGAATCGCGCAACAAAGAAGCGCTGACGGAAATAGAAAAACGTTTAAGCTTGTTGTATGAGGCAGAAATCAAACGAGTTAACAATCCTTACGGCCCGGCATTGTTTTCCCATTTGTTTCACGATGCATTGAAACCATTGGATCTGCGTCACAAGGTTAACCTAGCCTGTTACAAAGTATTTAGAAATGTATTGTTGGAATCTTTACATAACTTGTACAAAAAGATAAACCAGTATTTTATCGATAATGATGTGATGCCGGTTATTCAATATTCGGCACCGGCACCGGCATCGCAGGTTGCAAAAAAAGAACCAATAGCCGAAGCAGCAGAAGCCTCTGAAACGGGGTCAGATAAAACAGATAAACAGAAACCGGAACAGAAACCGGAACAGAAACCGGAACAGAAACCGGAACAGAAACCAAAATCACAAAC
This sequence comes from Gammaproteobacteria bacterium, assembly GCA_003229995.1. Classification (GTDB taxonomy): domain Bacteria; phylum Pseudomonadota; class Gammaproteobacteria; order SZUA-152; family SZUA-152; genus SZUA-152. The sequence goes on from QIGJ01000285.1 coordinate 2,485, forward strand.
AGAGTCAGCAGAAAAAAATAGCGTACGTTCCGGTCAGGATTTATATCAGTTGGTGGGTGAATTAAAAACCCTGCAACGGCAGTTAAGTCAACAATTGGGTGATAAAACAGCAGCTGAACTTGCGACAGGGAAAACATCGGCAGAGACATTTTTCACAACACCCGACAAGCATGCTGATTCTTCCAGTGAAGATGTTGATAGGGATTACAGTCGTGATGAAGTACAAGCGGCATTGACCCTGGTTGAACCTGCTTTGAGTGCCGTTGCTGATAAAAATGAGATTCGTGACTTTAAATCAGAAGTCATGAAAGTGTTGGGTAAACGTGCAGGAGGCAATAACAAACATATCGGTGTACGCGAAAGTCGTATTATTGACGTGGCCAGTAATATTTTTCACTGGATGTCAGCAGATTTACGGGTATCGGAGAAGATTCGCAACTGGATTACACAGCTTGAATTGCCAGTATTAAAAATTGCCGTTGATGATGATGCCTTGTTTACCAATCGTTCTCACTTGGTACGTCAGGTTATCAATAAAGTCGCTCAACTGGAAATATTGGTGGGTGAATCTGAGAAAGCGGATCAGCCTGCGGTGAAAAAGGCACTAGACTGGATCGTGAGCCTAGTCAATAAAGAATTTGATGGTTCCACAGATGTGTTTGCGAGAGCAATGCACCAGCTTGATCTGCTGCTTAATGTACAAGACAAATCATATAATACGAATCGGCAAAAACTGATTGAAACTTTCCGACAGGAAGAGGAAACCTTACTGTGTACGGGTGATGCAAGTGTGTTGGTGCCGGATGTTACCTGGGATAAAGTGAGTAACGAAGAGCAGACAGCGTGGATTAAGCGTGCGGATCGTTTGCAGGAAGGTGACTGGGTAGTATTTGATGCTAATTCTACCGAGCCGAAACGTTTACGTATTGCGTGGAAAACCTATAAAACTCAGCGTATCGTTTTCGCCAATGTGTTAGGTGAAAAAGATCTTGTGTTACATCTGGCTGAATTGGCGAAGGGTTTACATGCCGGTTCTGCTGTGGCATTAAATGGTGTTAATGAACCTGCCATGGACAGGGCGCAATACGCTATGTTGCAGGATTTACATCAACAACTTCTGCATCAATCAATACATGATCAGTTAACAGGGCTGATAAGTCGGCGTGAATTTGAAAAACGGTTAAATGAAGTATTGTCTTTGGCAAAAGAAAATAAATCGCGGCATGCGGTATGTTTTATTGATCTGGATCAGTTTAATGTGATTAACAATGCCTGCGGGTATGAAGGTGGAGACAAATTACTGAAAGAGATTTCAGTTTTGCTGTCCAGTCAGCTCAAGGAAAACTGGCTGTTGGCACGGCTGGGTAGTGATGAATTTGGCTTGCTGCTAAAAGATTGCGCATTGGATGATGCGCTGGATTTTGGCGAAGAAATGGTGGAATTAATCCAGGACTACCGCTTGCAGTGGGAAAATAAACGCTTGTCTATCGGTTTCAGTATGGGGCTGGTGCCTATTTCCCAACGCAGTGAAGCTGCCAATGAATTATTGCAGGCTGCTGAGTCCAGTTGTGGCGTCGCCAAAGAAATGGGTGGCAACCGCATACAGCTATATAGCGCGAGTCATACGGGATTATTACGGCGCAGCAAGGTAATGAAGTGGGCTGCGGAAATTGATCGTATTTTGGATGAAGATACCCTGTATCTACGCTGTCAGCGTATTATGCCCATTAATGCTGGCAATGACATAAAAGATCATTACGAAATTTTGTTGGGTGTATGGGACTTGAATGGTGGCGATATTTCCACACCGGAATTTATCGAAGCCGCCGAGCATTATAAGCGCATGCCTGATGTTGACCGTTGGGTGATCAAAAATGCTTTCCGCTGGATTGTTGAGCATCATCAGTCTCTGGCAGACCGTATTGATATGTTTTCGATCAACCTCTCGGGCCGTTCGTTGAATGATGAAAGTTTTCTGGCTTTTTTATTAACGCAAATTCATGAGTCCGGAGTACCGGTGGATAAAATCAGTTTTGAGGTAACAGAGACCACAGGTGTGGCAAATATCTCTGATGCCGTTGATTTTATTGAGGCAGTAAAGGCGACCGGCTGTTCATTTTCTCTGGATGATTTTGGCACGGGCATGTCATCTTATGCCTATTTGAAAAATCTGCCCGTGGATTATTTAAAAATAGATGGTGCCTTTGTCAAAGATATGGTGAATAGTCCCAGTGACTATGCGGTGGTTAAATCCATTTGTGAAATCGGCCATTTCATGGGTAAAAAAGTCATTGCCGAGTTTGTCGAGAATGATGAAATACTGGCTTTGCTGAAAGAGTTAGGAGTGGATTACGCTCAAGGTTATGGTATCGAAAGACCTTGTCTTTTGGAAGATTTGATCAAATCCAGGGAGTAGGGGAGTCATAGAAAATAGTGCGCTGGGTTTTGCACTGGCAATACCTGTTGCACAACGCTGTTGTTGTTTAGGAATGGGTACGCAATAATTTCCTAGTTTAGCATCCCGACTTCAGCCCGTCTTCGCCCGTTATTCAATCTCAGTCGCCACGACTATTCCTGCACTTTTGCTCGGCAACGGCTCCTGCGTTGCTCTACCTCCTGCATCCATGCAGTCGTCAATCAGAACGAACCAATACGGAACTAAATCCGGGCGCTAAACCGGGAAGTTATTTCGTGCACGTTCCTTAGTGGCCAAAGGTGCATTGGCGGTAGAAACGCCTGCGCAGGCGGTGCGGTCTGCCGAGGTGCTGGTGACCTGTTTGGCGGATCAGTGGGCGATTCAGGAAGTATTATTTCCCGCTGAGCGTGCCAGCTTGCTGGCAGGAAAAACCATTTTGCAAATGGCGACGATAGGTCCGTCGCACAGCCGTGGATTGGAAGATGCTGCCATCGCCCATGGCGCACAATACCTGGAGGCACCAGTGTTGGGCAGTATTCCAGAGGCCAAAAAGGGTCGTTTGTTGTTAATGGTGGGGGCGACGCTAGCGCAGTTTGAGCGCTTTCAACCATTATTGTCCGTGTTTGCTGAATCCCCAGTACATGTCGGCCCGGTGGGGCAGGCTGCCGCCATGAAGCTGGCATTCAACCAGCTTATTGCTGGGCTCACTGCCAGTTTCAGTCTCAGTCTCGGACTCATCCAGAAAGAAGGTGTGCGTGTTGAATTATTCATGGATATATTGCGTGACTCAGCCTTGTACGCGCCCACGTTCGACAAAAAATTGTTACGTATGTTGGAGCGAGATTACGAAAACGCTAATTTCCCCATCCGTCATCTGCTGAAAGACACTGATCGGTTTCTTGATGCAGCGGATGAACATGGTCTTACTGCGGCATGCCTGCAAGGTGTGCGCGATACCGTGGCCATTGCCCTGGCTAAGGAACGTGCACGAAATAACTTGCCTGTTTAGCATCCCGGCTTCAGCCCGTCTTCGCCCGTTCCTCAATCACAAAAGCTCGAAATAGAACGACTATTCCTGCACTTTTGTTCGG
>QIGJ01000060.1 GCA_003229995.1 Gammaproteobacteria bacterium
AAAAGATGCACCGTAACTCATTGATCCTTCGTTTTCGTTTCGAGTTTTGCAAGAGCCTCAAGTGTGAGCGGTTCTCTGCCGATTGAGTTATTTCAAGGCGCTATGTGCTTGAGTGCATCGTGGCCACAACTTCAAATATAAGGTTTTACTTATGAATGATACATCTCAGTCTGACAAACAGGCTGTTCCTGATTCGACTGAACTTGTTTCGCCAACTCCGTTGGGGTTTGAGTTTCGTGGTGATGGTATGGAATATTTCAAGATATGGATCGTGAATATTTTACTGACTATTCTCACATTTGGTATCTATTCTGCCTGGGCGACGGTGAGAAATAACCGCTATTTTTATTCAAACCTCTATCTTGATGATAATAATTTTCGTTATCTTGCCGAACCTATACAGATCTTGAAGGGGCGTCTGATTGCGATTGCCGCACTGGTGATATTGACGGTTACATTTCAGGTAGTACCGATGATAGGTCTTGGTTTAATGTTGTTGCTGTTGGTTGCCATACCTTACTTTGTAAACCAGTCGTTGACATTTAAGAACCGTATATCGGCCTACAAAAATCTTCAATTTCGTTTTAAAGGCTCTTATGGCGAGGCTTTTATGGTGCTATATGTATGGCCGATTGCAGGGGTGTTGACGTTGGGTATTTTATATCCGCTAGCATTGTTACGCCTGAATCAATATATGGTGAGAAACAGTTCGTATGGCACCACACGCTTTACCTTTGATGCGACCTTTGGCGATTACGGTAAAATATTTTTAATCATGATCGGCGCGGGCATTGTGTTAGCGATCCCCACTTGGGCAATCGCGGCTTTTATGCCGTCAATAGCAATGGTTGTGCCAGTGTTTGTCGCAGCGGTTTATTTTGGTTTGATTGTCTTTTTTATGGTGAAAACGACCAATCTTTTTTATGGTAGCCTTGCATTGGCAGATCACAGCTTTGATGCAGACTTACAGATTGGTGGTTTGGCAAAGGTGATTTTGATCAATACATTTTTAACCATTATTACGCTGGGACTCTATCTGCCTGCTGCAAAAGTGAGAATGGCAAAATACGTCTGTAGCTGTTTGGTAATGCATGCCGCTGGCACGCTGGATAATTTTGTGGCGGCAGAGAAAGAAAATGTGAGCGCATTGGGTGAGGAGTTTGGGCAGGCGTTTGATTTTGCAGTGTAGGGTTTAAGTGACCATAGAAGGCGATTATCTTGATGGTGTGACCTCCAGGCGTATACCTGCACGGCTGGAGGTGATTCATCATGGTGAGTATGCGGTGCGGATTCATGTTGGGACTTACCCGGATGAAGGGCATCAAAAAATCGAAATTGAATACAGTGAGTTAAAGATCGAATCGCGTATCGGTAATACCCCGCGTGAGATTGCTTTTGGCGAAGGGCAGCTTTTTATTACTGATGATAATGAGGCGGTGGATGCGTTAGTCAGGGTGCACGGTAATACCAAGTCATCATCGTTTCTTCATAAGCTGGAAACCAATCTGCCGATGATCTTTATGGCGGTGATCGCCAGCGGGCTGATGGTATGGGTGACGATCTTTTACGGTATTCCTCGCTCTGCTGAATACATCGCCTATCAATTGCCTTCATTTGCCACTGAGGAGCTTGGTGGTGGTTTGGCGGTGTTGGACCAAACATTGTTCGAGCCTTCTGAGTTGGATGCTGCACGTCAAGAGGAGGTGCGCACGCTCTTTGCCCCTTATCTGGCAGCATATCAAGAGCTGAAACCAAAACTGGAATTTCGCTCCGGGCTGAAGGCAAATGCATTGGCTTTGCCTGGCGGTGAAATTGTTTTTACCGATGATTTTGTGCGTCTGGCAGAAGATGATCGAGAGCTATTGGCAGTGCTGTTTCATGAGCTGGGGCATTTGAAATACCGCCATATCACGCGGCGCGCACTGCAGGATTCGATGGTCACCATTCTGGTGATCTTTATAACGGGTGACATTGATACGGTCGGTTTTCTGACCGGCCTTCCGACCTTGATTCTGGATTTGTCGTATTCGCGTGAATTTGAAAAAGAAGCGGATGATTTTGCGCTGGAGCAGTTACACCGCTTTGATATTCCGCCGGACTACTTTGCAACGATTATGCTGCGTCTTGAAAGGTACTATGTTGAACAGGAAGATGCAGAAAAAGTGAAGGAGCATAAGATTGAACCAGAGGGTAGCGCAGATGAAACAAAGTCGATAGGTGATTTTTTGTCTACTCACCCCTCTACAGCTGATCGGGTAAAACTGGTGGAGGAATTTAAGCGCGCTCGTGGTATTGAATAAAGTGAAGTAACGGATCTCGCCATTTTTGGTGCTCTTCTTCACTCAGTGACTGGTCACGGAAACGTTGTAGCAACATCATCTGAATGTAAGCAGTCATGCATCATTATTTTAACATTTCTTTGCCTTTTTTGAGTGACTCAGCGTTGCAGCTCCGTCACATAGCGCACTATGCGCCTTTCGCTGCGCCTTGAGTCACTCAAAAAATTCGGCGGACATTTTGTTAAACAATGTTGTTAAAATAACGATGATTACTACTGACATACTGCTCATGTTATTTATTTCCTTACTGTCTTAACTGTTGTTTTGTTTGTGGGGAGGACTGGTTTTTCCGGATTATACACTCAAAACAACCGATTAGACTCAGTGTAAACATAGCAGCACAACAGAGCAGGACACCCATCAATCAGCCCTCAATCACTTCATCTTTACCCTTTTGCGTTTGTCGTTTGATGACGATGCCCGTCGCCTGTTGAATTCTTGACAGCTTGCCCACCAAACAAGTACAGTCCCGCTACTTATCTTCAGGTGTCCCGGAGGCTTTCGCCCGAGGGATGAAACGGGAAGTCGGTGCATTCCTGCCCTTGGTTGGCAGAGAATAATCCCGGCACTGCCCCCGCAACGGTAAACGAGTCAAGGGTCTGCATCATGCCACTGTGTTTTTCACGGGAAGGCGTAGTCCCCGGAGTATCCCTCGTGAGTCCGGAGACCGGCCTGAAGATGTTGCTTACGTTGTTATTAAGTTAAATTTTCTGTTTGTTGTAGGTTGGTGGTGAGCTTGCGAACCCCAACGGGGCCGATGATGTTGGGATTCGCGAGCTCACCGCTAACCTACGGCGTATCGCGGTTAACTTAATGACATTGATTATACGTTGCGGCGGGCGATGTTACGGCTGACAGAACTTTGTTCAGTGCGTGTCAGATTTTTTGTTCCCCCGCAGGTATCTCACTTTTGTGATCGATGAAGATCACTGACTTTGTGCGCGGATGGTGGGTGTGCAGGAAATGACTATGACAAACGAGAGAGTACCGGAGAGAGTACTGACAGACAAGGCAGAGCGTCATCGCAATCGCATGCAGCGCAAGAAGACGGTGGTGGATGATGCCATTGCCCGTGCTGACCGTGACCAGGGGGTGTTGCTGGTGCTCACCGGTAACGGCAAGGGGAAATCCAGCTCGGCCTTCGGCATGCTAGCCCGTGCCCTGGGACATAACATGAAGGTGGGTGTCGCGCAGTTCATCAAAGGCCGGGGTGACACCGGTGAAGAAGCCTTTTTCCAACGCCAGCCCGGAGTCGTGTGGCATGTGCTGGGTGAGGGGTTTACCTGGGACACGCAGAATCTGGAGCGGGACATCGAAACGGCCCAGCGCGGCTGGGACGTGGTGCGCGGGATGTTGAATGATCCTTCTTTTGATCTGATCGTGCTTGATGAGCTGACTTACCCGCTCAAATTTGGCTGGCTGCAATTGGATGCCGTGCTGGCCGATCTCCGGCAGCGTCCGGCCATGCAGCATGTGGTGATTACCGGGCGTGGTGCGCCCGATGCCTTGTGTGCAGCGGCGGATACGGTGAGCGAATTGCAGGATGTTAAACATGCTTTTCGTGATGGCGTACGTGCCCAGCCGGGGATTGATCTGTGAGAAAGTGCTCCGCATTATTTATTGCCGCACCGGCCTCTAATCAAGGCAAAACCACGGTCACCGCAGCGCTGGCGCGTTTTCATACCGAACGTGGCCGTCGTGTGCGCATCTTTAAAACCGGCCCGGATTTTCTTGACCCGATGATTCTGGAGCGGGCCTCGGGTAACCCGGTTTATCAGCTCGATTTATGGATGGGTGATGAGCAACACTGCCGCGAGTTGTTGTATGAAGCGGCGGGTGATGCTGAGCTGATTTTGATTGAAGGGGTAATGGGACTGTTCGATGGCGAACGTTCCAGTGCAGACCTTGCGCGTTTATTTGGCATCCCGGTGCTGGCCGTTATCGACGGTAGCGCCATGGCACAGACTTTTGGCGCGCTGGCCTATGGGCTGGCCAATTATCAGCGGGATCTGCCTTTTGCTGGCGTGTTAGCGAATCGTGTGGCCAGTGAGCGCCATTATGAAATGCTGGAGGAAAGTCTGCCGGTGGAGCAAACGGCCTTCGGTTGGCTGCGACGTGACGAGGATATCGCCCTGCCGGACCGCCACCTTGGTCTGCTGCAAGCGGATGAAATTGCCGACCTTGATGCACGTATTGACCGAGCGGCTGCAGCATTGCAGGGTGTCCCGGATCAACTGCCGCCCGCTGTAACTTTTCGTAATGCAACGAATGATGAACCGGCAGAACAGTCATCGCTGGAAGGCGTGCGCATTGCCATTGCTCGTGATGCCGCTTTCGCATTTCTGTACCGCGCCAACCTTGATCTGTTGCGCAAGCTGGGAGCCGAACTCTGTTTCTTCTCACCACTGAACGATACCTGCCCACCCGCTGCTGACGCGCTGTATCTGCCCGGTGGTTACCCGGAGCTGCATCTGCAACAACTGACGGCTAATGTGTCAATGAAAACAGCGATTCAGACTCATCATCAACTCGGTAAACCCATTGTGGCCGAATGTGGTGGCATGCTTTATCTGATGGATTCACTGACGGATGTGCAAGGGGAAACTGCCGAAATGGCAGGTCTACTGCCGGGCCATGCGAGTATGCAATCGCGCCTGTCGAACCTGGGTCTGCATGGCATTGAATTGCCGGAAGGGAATATGCGCGGTCACACCTATCACTACTCAACGTTAGACAGCCCGCTGGCACCGGTTGCCGTGAGTAAAGGTGCGCGCA
>QIGJ01000161.1 GCA_003229995.1 Gammaproteobacteria bacterium
ATATAATCCACACCCATGTCTTTTAACACTCGCATGGCATCATGATTATCCACAAACTCGGCAATAGTGTATTTGCCCATGGCATGGGCGATGTCATTCATGGAACGCACCATGGCCAATTGCAGCTTGTCCCGATGTACATCACGCACAAAAGAACCATCGATTTTCACAAAGTCCACGGGTAAATCCTTGAGATAAGCAAATGAGGAGTAACCCACACCAAAATCATCCAGTGCGGTTTGACAACCCAGGTTACGCAGGCTGGAAAGGAATTCTACTGCTGACGCCAGATTCGCAATGGCAATGGTTTCAGTGATTTCAAAGGTCACCGCGGTTGGCGGTACATTGTTTGTCAACAAGGCCGTGGTAATGGTTTCCAGCATGGAAGAATCGCCAATGGACTCGGCAGAAAGATTAATGGAAAAATGTAGATGGGGATTTTTTTGCAATTGTTTCCCTAATGATTCAAGTGCATGCTTAACCACCCAGCTATCAACAGCCCGCATCAAACCAAAACGTTCGGCAGAGGCAATAAACCCGGCAGGCAAAATCAATCCACCCGTCTCATCACGCATGCGTAGCAGCACTTCCTGACGGAATACCTGCTTGCTCTTCAATTCCATGATGGGCTGACAGGCCAGACAAAAGAGATCCTCTTCGATGGCCTTTTTGATTTTCCTGGCCCAGCCCATATCCTCAGTCATGCTGGTCATATTTTCCTGATCAATGGACCGGTAAATATGCACACGATTTCGACCGGAACGCTTGGCCAGATGACACGCCACATCAGCTTGTACCAATAAGTCTTCTTTGTTGATGGGGTGATGGCCAAATAATGTGACACCAATGGAGCAGCCTATTTGCACCACAGAGCCATCATATTTAAAAACGTAATCATCCAATAATTTGCGATGCGCTTCGGCCGCTTTCATCACTTGATCTTTTTTTACGTCATACAACAAAATCGCAAATTCATCGCCACCAATGCGCGCCAGCAAATCACTTTTACGATTACGCTGATCCAACATATGAGTGACTTCCACCAGTACGTTATCACCGGCAAGATGGCCCAGAGTGTCATTCACAAATTTGAAATTATCGAGATCGATATACAACAATGCAAAATCACGCCGACTGCCACGACGGATATTTTCCACCACCCGATCTAATTCGGTAAGGAAGTATTGACGATTGTACAAACCGGTCAATGAATCATGTTCCGCCATTTCACGCAGGTGTGCCATCATGGCAATGCGCTCACCAATATCTTCCACAATCGCGGTATACAACAGATGCCCTTCAACCTCCATTCTGTTGTATTTAATGGCCATGGGAAAACTTGTGTTGTCTATACGGAGTGCTGTTACCGTTGTCTCTCGCAGACCATCTTTCAGCATGGGTGACTTCACCAGCTCCAGAAAATCGGTATAGACACCACCTTTCGAGAAACGCACCAGATCCACAACAGGTTTGCCAATAGCCTGTGTAGCATCACAGGCAAACAGCTTCTGTGCGGCATTGTTAAACGTCTCAACAATACCGTATTCATCGATAGTAATAATACCTTCTGCTGCATTGTCCAAGACTGACTGTAACCGAATCTGCCGGGAAGTCACCTGCTCCTGCATGCGATTAAAAGCCGCCACCAGTACTCGGGTTTCCTCGGTGGGTGAATGCAGCACCGGTGGATAGCTTTCACCACGACCAGCGGCATCCAGCGCTTTGGAAACTTCCAGCAATGGGCGTCGAATACGCATTTCAAATACCAGGTAGGCCGAAAACAACAGCACCCCCATAAATCCGGCAAAAACCCAGATAATATTTGACAGACTGTCTGTCGTGTCTAATGACTTCATCACATTTTGTTGTGCGAAGTCATCCAATTCTTCCTGCATCAGTTCGATAATGCCCCAGGCCTGATCCAGCGTTGGCCGTATTTCATTACGTAAAATCGGCAAATCAGCCCGCCAATTTTGGGATGCATAAATTTCCTTTGCCCTGGCAAAATCACTGTCATAGGCTTTTTTGGCCTCCAACAATATCGGTAATGACAGCGATTCCTGAAAACCTAACTTACCCACTTCGTCATATTCTTTTAGCTGCACCAACAAATCATCAATCCGTTGCGCATAGATTTCCCGGTCGCTCTGGCTTTGCGGTATATTGTTTTTGGGTTGCCCAAAAACACCCGAGCGGTTAGCAATAAATATGCGCACCGAACTGATCTGTTGAGACCATGTATAACGCAACGCTTCCAGCACGCGCATCACCTCCTGCACACGCAGCGCTTCCTCTGGGTCAGCAGACCAGGAAGACTCGTTGATGCTGGACATTGCAAGCTCAATCGCTTGAATGAATTTCATATTTTCCGGGAGAAGATCATTAAGCAGAATTGGCACGGCAGGAAAGCGGGTTTCGGCATTTGAGGCAACTTCTAACAGGTGTGTGGTTTCTTTTTCAAGACGGTTAAGCACAAAATCCAGGTTTTCTGCAAAGTCCCCGAAACGGCTATAACGCTGAACGACATAATGGTCAGTGATATTTTTCGACTGAAATCTGATTTCGGCAACGCTCGCGACCACCTTGCGGTAAGTGCTTTCGTCCAGCAACAAGGGGTATTGGTAGATCGCGCTTTCCGCAACCTGCAAAGCATCTTTGAATGAATTCAACACCCAGCCTAAATCCCGGTGTTCTTGTACCAGTCGGGAACTGTCCTGAGATGCCTGTCGCACCTGATTCTGGGTATAAAAAGCGGCGGGCAGTGCCAATGCCGCCAGCACCAGCGCAGTAATCACAAAACGCCAGCGAATGCTAGTCGTCGGTTTGCCTGCTTCTGACGAATCTTGCTGTGGATCTGATATTGTTCTCATACTTGCCCAAACCCCACACCATCCCGTAAATTACCGCTGTGCATCGCTTCCCCGATGTGACCCAATTGTCCGCGCACATTGCATTTCACTGTTTTATATATTTGGTTAAATGTCAACCACATGTTACTGCTACTCAACAAGCCCTTTCAGGTTCTCTGCCAATTCTCTACCAGTGACAACCGCCAAACCCTGGCAGATTTTGTCGATGTCAAGGCCGTATACCCTGCAGGCAGGCTGGATCGTGACAGTGAAGGTCTGCTGCTGCTCACTGATGACGGCGCACTGCAACACCGTATCAGCCATCCGCGCCACAAGCTGTACAAAACCTATTGGGTTCAAGTTGAAGGCGAACCCGACCCTGCGGCGTTAACCTGCCTGCAAGAAGGTGTACGCCTCAAAGAGGGCAAAACCACCCCGGCCAGGGCGAGCATCATCCCCGAACCTCCTATCTGGCCACGCAATCCCCCGATTCGCCAACGGGCCAATATTCCCACGACGTGGATCGAGCTCAGCATTCGTGAAGGCCGCAATCGGCAGGTACGACGAATGACCGCTGCCATCGGCCACCCCACCCTACGCCTGATTCGCTCACAAATCGGACCGTGGTCATTGGGTGATTTGGCTCCCGGCCAGTGGTATGAGGCGAAAATACCCGCAGATTGGCGTACAATCCGTTAACCTTTTCCGTATCCGACCAACAAACTTCCTGTCATGACTTCAGCCTCCCCCCAAAATACACCTCATATGTCCGCAACGACACAAACGCTACAGCACATTGTAGTCGGCATTTCCGGCGGCGTGGATTCTTCAGTAACTGCCCATCTGCTGAAACAACAGGGCCATGATGTGCAAGGCCTGTTCATGAAAAACTGGGAAGAAGATGACAATGCTGAATATTGCAGTGCAGCAGTGGATCTCAAAGATGCTCAGCAGGTCTGCGATACACTGAACATTCCACTGCTCACGCGCAATTTCGCCAGTGAGTACTGGGACAATGTCTTTACCTGTTTTCTGGACGAATACCAACGCGGCCGCACTCCCAACCCGGACGTGCTGTGCAATAAAGAAATCAAATTCAAAACCTTTCTTGATCAGGCACTGGATCTGGGCGCAAGCCATATCGCCACCGGGCATTATGCACGAATACACTATTCTGATGGCTACTTTCGTTTGCTCAAAGCCAAAGACACCAACAAAGACCAAAGCTACTTCCTCCATGCATTGAATCAGCAACAACTGAAAAAAACCCTATTTCCACTGGGTGAACTGAACAAGCCAGACGTTCGTCAGTTGGCAGCACAGGCAGGCTTTGCCAATCATGAAAAAAAAGACAGCACGGGTATTTGTTTTATTGGTGAACGAAAATTCAAGGAATTTCTGAGTCGCTATTTACCCGCTCAACCGGGCGAAATGCAAACACCCGATGGCATCTGCATTGGTCAACACGACGGGCTGATGTATTACACTCTGGGGCAACGACAGGGACTGGGTATCGGTGGCGCAAAAGATGCCAGTGGCGAACCCTGGTACGTGGTGGGAAAAAACCTGGAAAACAATATTTTAGTCGTCGCCCAAGGACACGATCACCCACTACTGTTCCGCAAGCAACTCAGCGCAGATCAATTAAACTGGATAGCAGATATTCCCAAAGACCTCCCTTTTCGCTGCACGGCAAAAACCCGTTACCGGCAGGCCGATCAGCCCTGCACCATTACACAGTTGCACAATGATCAATGCACCGTTATTTTTGATCAGCCACAACGCGCCATTACGCCAGGACAATTCGTAGTATTTTACCAGAAAGATGAATGCCTTGGCGGCGGTCCTATACAAAAACTCAACACATAAAATGACTGACACCATTACCGACAAAACCATTGCCCTTGCTGGTATTTTTCAGGCCACACAACTTGTACAAAACATTGCCAATACAGGCAATGCCAACGAACAGGACATGGAAACCTGCATCCTCAGCATATTTCGCACCGATGTTGACAAACCGGCAGACGTTTTTGACGGCACGGGAAAACTGCACACAGGCCTGCGCAAGCTGATTGAACAATTCGGCGGCCACGATGTAAACACACAGGACACCCAAAGCAGAGACCTGCATGTCACCAAATATGTTGCCGGTGTAATGGTGCTGGAAAAACGGCTAAAACGTAACACTGACATGCTGGCAAAAATCG
>QIGJ01000358.1 GCA_003229995.1 Gammaproteobacteria bacterium
CCCGTCTTCGCCCGTTCTTCAATCACAAAAGCTCGAAATAGAACGACTATTCCTGCACTTTTGTTCAACAACTGCTCCTGCGTTGCTCTACCTCCTGCATCCATGCAGTCGTCAATCAGAACGAACGAAGTCGGACTAAATCCGGGCGCTAAACTGGGAAGTTATTGCGTGCCCATTCCTTAGCTACCCAACATAGCGAACAATATCTGCCAGGGTTAAACGCCTGTCTCCCGAGATACACTTATCCGGTTTCCAGCCCTTGTATCCTTTTGGCGGATTAAGGATGCTCTCACACTCTTTTAGTATGGTGATGAATACCTCCAGCAATATGGCTGATCCGACCGGCCCGAGTCGTTCTCCATCACCCAGGTTTTTGTCGCCAGCTTCCGCCATCAAATACAGAAATAATGGCGTACTGGATGCCAGTTTTTTCTGTAAAGAAGGCTCAACACATTTCCAGCCTTCAAGTGCAGAAATATCAGGTCCGTTATGCGGAATAGCATAGCCTTTTGCCTTGATCTCTTTTGCGACAGTCTGTCCACTCGGTAAACCTAATGCAAAAGAACGTAACAGGTTACGAAAGGCAAGCGAGCGATCATTATCGCTGGCAAAGCGACCAACGACGGGGTCAGGCAAACGAATAAGCTCATCCGCAAGCAAGTGATTAAATGCTTTTGCTTTAACATAGTCGTGACAACGTTCAACATCCAGCAAGAAACGCCAGTCGACAGTAAGGTTTTCAGGAACCGCACTAAAACCCTCTGTTCCAAAACGCTCGTCAAACAGATCGACAACCGGATATTCTCTATTAACAGGATACTGTGAACGGACTAATGTGTGTCCGAAACGGAAAGCAGCGACAGAAAATTCGACAGGCATGCAGATTCGACCACATTTATCTTTGATGTCATATTTAGGAAACTTACTGAGGTTGTTGATGACCTGCTGGTATACTTTTTCATCACAGATACGCTCCAGAAAGTCATATAACACAATCCACTGGTAATGAAATCTGACATCTGTTTGTGCTTCTTCGAATGAGCGACTGATGATACGACGATTATGAAACTTGAGAAACAACAATTGCATCTGGGATAAAAACAGATTTTCATCATTGCGTGGGTCACCGATTAATGCACGCCCATCTGAATTTCGTGGCAGATCATTTGCATTTACATCATTACCAATCAGTAATCGACCTGTCTGCTCCTGATCATACAAATGGGGCGAAGCTTCTGGCCCAAATCCATAAACACTATCCAGATCAAGTGAGGCTGACCGCAGATTTGGCAGATGATCAACCTCTTTTGTGCTAATGGGGTCTCCATGCAATTCACTGGTAGTATCAAGCGTGATATCGTGATCAATAAATTGTGCAAAGAATGTATACGCTGCAGGTATAGCACTGTCTGCGGACGATGAATTTGCATCATGCATCATGCCTCCGGAGCCACCCAGAACAGCAGCGATTTCTGCTGCTTCACACCGTTCTGTGATTTTACACTCATCTGCCCAGGATTTCAGTTTCGGAAACATCTTGCAAAAATTCCCTAATCTTGCATGGCTGCAACCTTTTGCTTTACTGGTGCCATGCATAGGTTTCGATTTCTTCATCATTTTCTCCCTATGGTCTGTTAACGTTTGGTGCTACTACATAGCTGGTAGTTGATATGTAACGAATAATAGGAATTACTCGCTCAACGCAAAACAATCTACATCTACACTACAAAGACAACAAGCATTTGGAGGGAATGTGGGAATATTTACCAAATATACCCGTGGCGTTTGGGATTTAGGTTTGAATATGTGTCATATTTTTATTGGGTGGTTAGAAAAAATGACACTGAATAGTCATTCTTTAATTCGGGAGTGGGTATGCAGGAAAACCGAAGGCAGGATCAACTTTTTTGCACAAGGAGAATATGCCAAAAACAACGGCTTTGATTCAAATACTGCCACGTCTTTTTGAAAAGTTACCGAAACCTCTTGTATTGTCGGGTGCGAAAGTCTCTGCCATCAACGCTTCGATTTCGACGATAGTTTTAGGCACATCTTTGCTCAATACATCGCAGCCATCTTTGGTAACCAATATATCGTCTTCAATACGAATACCGATGCCCTGCCATTTTTTTGCAATCCTGCGCTTGCCCACTTTTATGCCAGGGGCGATATACAGACCAGGTTCCACCGTGAGCACCATGCCAGGTTCCAGTTCACGCCAGGCACCACCCACTTTGTAATCGCCCACATCATGCACGTCCATCCCCAGCCAGTGTCCGGTGCGATGCATGTAAAATGTGCGATAAGCCTGTTCTTTAATGAGTGTGCGCAGGTTGCCTTTAAGCAGACCGAGCTTAATCAACCCCTTGGTGAGTATGCGCACAGCGGCTTCGTGGGGAGCGTCCCAGTGATTACCGGGACGTACTTTATCGATAGCAGCCAGTTGTGCATCAAGCACAATCTGGTACAACGCTTTTTGCTCGGAACTGAAGCGACCATTAACGGGAAAAGTGCGAGTGATATCGGCGGCATAGAGTTCGTTTTCAGCACCAGCATCGATGAGCAATAAATCACCATCACGCAGCTCGGCGTTGTTTTCGGTGTAATGCAAGATGCAGCTGTTTTCACCACCACCCACAATGGGGGTGTAGGCATTGGCAAAGTTGTGTTGTTTGAAATGATGTTGAAATTCCGCCTCAATCTCGTATTCCATTTTACCCGGCTGGCACTGTTGCATGGCACGCTTGTGAGCCTGGGCAGAAATTTTCGCGGCTGTGCGCATGGCGCTGATTTCGGCGCGGCTTTTGTACAAACGCATGTCATGCAGCAAGTGGTCAAGAGCGACAAATTCACTGGGGGCATGCGCGCCCGCACGAGACTGCTCTTTAAGCCGGTTGATCCAGCCGGTGACGCGCTGGTCAAACTGGGTATCGCAGCCCATGGCGTAATACACACGCTCGCTGTGCTCCAGCAGACCGGGCAGAATGTCGTCGATGTCACTGATGGGAAAAGCGTCATCGGCACCGTAGTGCTCCATTGCCCCCTTCAGCCCGGCACGGCGACCGTGCCAGGTTTCCATTTCCGGATCGCGTTCACGGCAAAACAGGATCACTTCGCCATGTTTGCGTTTGGGAATCAGCACCAATACGGCATCGGGCTCGTTAAAGCCGCTGAGGTAATAAAAATCACTGTCCTGCCGGTAAGGATGTTCGGCATCACGATTGCGCGCCCGCATGGGCGCGGCAGGCAAGATGGCAACGCTGGCCTTGCCCATCATTTGCATCAGGCGTTTGCGACGACGGGCAAACTCAGTGGGTTTGATGTGTTGGTTGGCGCTCATGCCGCGATTGTAGCGGGGAAGCAGGGGGCAACGCCACCAGACCTGGGCACGAGGGTGGGGGATCTAAAAACCGCGCGCCCCGTTCACCATTCAAATCGCAGACCTGCGGCCACATTCCAGACCGTCAGATTATCCTGGGCCACGGTAGTTTCGTACTGGACGTAAGAAGATACACCGTCGGCAAACGTAGCCGATGTCCCCAAAGCCAGCACATAATAATTAGCACTGGGCGCATTGGTTTCAAAACTGAATGAGGTATTCGGATCGATAAGGAAATACCCTTCCACGTTATTGGCATCACCTTGAAACTGGTGAAGCCACGAAACATTGAAATGGGGCACCAATACCCCCCATGAATAACTGAAGGCGTAACGCAATTGCGCACCCACCGTGGAAACCAGTTGTGACACTCGTTGTTTATTAATCGCGACGCTATAAGTGCCTGCATTGGTTTCCTGGTATCCATCGATGACGGTTCTCAGGTAGTCCAGTCGCGCATTCAACGTTGAAGTAAAGCCTTTACGCGCAAAATCGTATCCTCCACCCACGCTTATGGCATAGCCGGTACTGTCCGTATCACCTTTGGCCGTTTCGTCCGTGGTACCAAATACCACGCGCCGCTGCATATCATAATTGCTGAGTGTAATAACACCGATAGCATCAATGTAACTGTTATCGGAAGGATAATAACTGCCATAAAAAGTACCGTTGTAGTTACCGACATCCATGCCACCTCCCTGGTGGTCTATATTCATGTTTGTTTGCCCATAACCCAATGCCCAACCCATTAAGCCTTTATGCTCAAAACGGTAATCGGAACCTATGGTCAAGGCATAACTGTCAAATCCAAATCCGGTTTCATAAACGGTTTCATCTTGTGTACCGCCACCTATTTTACCGCTGATAAACCATTCCTGGTTCTTACCAAAGCTCGAGCCCGCACTGCCACCGCTGACATTGCCTTGTAGCAATTGATCAAACATGTCACCCGTGATGCTGCCATTACCATAATCGAGGCTCAGGCCACTGAGCAGTGTCAGATTCTGGCCACGTCGCAGTGCCGTTAAACGGCGGCTGATATTGGATAACTGCTCCTTGGTCAGTTCGTCATTCAAAGCGCTTTGCGCACCCACATTAGTGGGTGAGGTGGCATCAATAAATTCACGCAAGTCCTCGGGGACACCGGAATTGGTTGCAATACGAAACTGTGCACACAGATCGTCCGTTCTCTCCTGATCCAGACAAATGCCCGCTAACGTATCGTTTGTGACAACACCCGGAGAGTTGCCCTGATCAGCGATTGTCACATTGCCCACATTAACGGTTATTATCGCTGTTTCCGTTGCATTTTGATCATCCACCACCGCATAATTAAAACTTTCCCGGCCCTCGAAATCGACCTCAGGCCGATATTCCACACACAGCACAGTCCCGTCAGAACACGCAACAACAGTGGCTGATCCTGAGTCAGGCTGGACAGGAATCGTCACGACAGGCTCGCTGATATTACTGATACTCTGAGATAAATCGATAATGATTGGCTGGTTTATGTTGGTTGAAATCGCCACATTTTGTGGCGCTGCCTGCGCAAAGGCAGGAAACAATATCAAGATCACCAGTATCAGTGCCGTGCTGGCATGAACGTACGGAATGCCATTATCAGCCTTGATCGAGCGATGATTGACAATATTTTTCCT
>QIGJ01000324.1 GCA_003229995.1 Gammaproteobacteria bacterium
GCCGTGGAATACACACCGGGCAACTGCCAGAACATTTTTTCCACGCCCCAAAAACAACCCATGCCAAACATTACCCATTGCAGGCCTTGTGGAAATGGGCCCTGTAATGGGTGACCAGTAACAAAATGCGTACCCGTCACCGACATAGAAAGATCACTTTTGGAAAAATTTTGTTTGCAACATGATAATCGTCCTTACCGACCCAACAATTGACGCACACCATTGCGCAAGTGAGTCAGCACTTCAGCTTTACCCGCCAACTCAAACCGACGGGCCACACTTGCCCACGACTGTTTTTGCAACACTTTGCTAAACAATACACTCTGTTCAATACTCGCACATGAACCTGTGGATTTCTTTCCCGTCGTTATCAACAAACGTGTCAACAAACGCCAAACAGGTGCCAACGCATCCTCGTAAGTACGTTCGCCTTCAGAAAAACGGATCAACATCTCCAAATCGTGTTGATCAGCCAACACCATTCCGGTATCGCCATCAGCGCCCCGCAATAAAACGGCCGATACTGCCACATCCAGCATCTGTAACGGATCAGCCAACCACTGCGGCAAATCACGTTTAAAACGGGCACGCGCCGCAGCATAAACCTTTTCACCCGCCGCAGAAAGCGCCACCAGGACCATCACGGAATATTCGCCACTGGCATGGCCACGCCGAAATCCCACACGTACCGGCAATATATTTTCATGCGCCCAAAAATGCAGCAATGATTTTGTGGCACCAAAACTCGCTCCGAATAAATCAGCACCCTGTTTTTTTGCATCACCTCGGATGTATCTTAATAATTGTCGGCCCAGACCTTTATGTTGCAATACCGGATGCACAGCAATACGCATTACCCGCGCACAATGCAAACCAGCAGCATCCTTCAAGCCTGCATGCACCATTAAGGATTGTGGCATCAAATGGCCGCGCGGCCGACGCTGGCCTGCAAAAACAGCCTCGGCAATCTGTGCATCAAAACCACCCTCAGTAGCCACCAGTGCCGTTGCCACCACCTGCCCCTGATAGCGACTGACGTACACGGATAAACCCGGACCATCCAGCAGGTTGCGCAGATCATTGGGGCGGGTACGATAATGCGCCACCACCAGCAGGCCAAACACCTGCGCCAACAGCGGCTCGTTATTCACCAACGCATCCCGACTTATTTTTTCCATCACCACGTTGTCCACTGTCGCCGTGCCAACCCGTTCATCATCAGCACTTGTGGCATCCAACAACAACATCTTGAACACCAAATCTTCCAGAGGATCATTTTTGGCCCACCGGATAGGTGTCTGTAATGTTATTTGATTCCAGCCCGGTGTTTGCTCATCGAGAGTTTGTCTGAAGCGCACAGCAAAACCCCGCCCGGTTCCCTCATAACCATGAGTCGTGGTTGAAAAAACAAGTCGTGAATAACGAGTTAACAACTGTTGCAGAAGTGTGGCCGGAATAGCCGCTGCCTCATCCACTAACACCAAGTCTGCTGGCACGGCTGACAAGCACAACACATCGGGTGCAATAAACTGAATACTGGCATCACCCCATTGCACACAACCTTCACGCACACTGGCCTCGGGCAAGATTTTCTGCACCTGTTGAAACAAGGGCTGCACAGCAGAAAATCGCGGCGCGGTAACCACGATGTGTATCGTTTGTGTTTGCAACAGTCGTGCCGCCGCAATGCCCAACGCTACCGTTTTACCTCGTCCCCGGTCGGCCACTAACACCAGTGGTCGTCGCCGGTGGCCATGCAACACATGTTCAATAGCGGTAACCGCGATACGTTGATCGTCTGTACGAAAAATATCACCCGGTATATCCACAGGATTTTGTGCTTTGGCAGACGCATACACGACAGGCAGTGTGGCATCCTGTTCAATCACCGTCACTGCCTCAGGCGATGCATTAATCACACAGGTAATACGCCGTAAAAATCGACCACTGATATCTTTTGTGTTATACGGCCAGATCGCGATGCGCTCTGCCGCAGGATCATTAATATTTTCCCACTGCGCCAACGGCGGACATAACAATATTAGTAAGCCACCACCACAAATCACGCCACTCACCGCACCAAAAGCATCAGGATCAAAACCTGAATGGGCATCAAACACAATCGCATCACGCTCCTGCCCCAGGAGTTTTTTTGCTGTGCTGATCGATACTACATCGGCATTTTTCTGTTGCTCCGATGATACCCAGGTTACACGCGGTAACCTCGACAAGGCCACAAATCGCATCCCCGTATCCCGACACCAGACAGCATTCCCTGCCAGTACAATCATATGGCGATGCCGCACCTGCTGCACCCGGGTAAGCAGTTTATTCATCAAGGCCAACAGCTCGGAATCGTGAAAAGAAGTGGTTTCAATCAATGTCATGCCAGAATCATAACATTCTGCTGGCAAGAGAATAAAAATGGCGACAAAGAAAGAATGCTATGTCTTTTAGGGATGTCAATTATTTAATGTCATTCCTAACGAGCAGCATCAAAACCACCATATTCAATTCCCGTTAATGCGGCCATGTCTCGATTCCAAGTGGTTAAATCTGCACGACTAAATTTTTGCAAATGGTCGTGGCCACAGGCACGGGCCATCACCTGCATCAAACCCGTGGAGGCTTCGAAAAAACGAGCCAGCTGGTTAGCCGATTTTTCCACGTTCAGTCTGGCACGTAATTCCGGTTTTTGTGTCGCGATACCTGCCGGACAATTGTTGGTATTACACATACGCGCAGCAACACAACCGATGGACTGCATGGCCGAATTGGCAATAGCAACACCATCAGCACCCAGACACAACGCCTTGATAAAGTCTGCGGGTGTGCGCAGGCCACCCGTGATGATTAATGTAATATCCTTTTGTTTTTGTTTGCCCAGTTTTTTATCAAGGTAATGCCTTGCCCGGGCCAGAGCGGGAATGGTGGGTACTGAAATATGATCACGAAAAATCAGCGGCGCAGCACCGGTACCACCACCACGACCATCGAGGATGATATAATCAACACTGGCTTCGATGGCAAATTCGATGTCTTTTTCAATATGGTTGGCGGATAACTTCATCCCAATGGGCACACCACCACTCAGTTCCCGCACGCGATCAGAAAAATGCCTGAAATCTGCCGGGGTATTTAATTCAGCAAAGGCGGGAGGTGAAATAGCATCCTGACCTTTTTCCAAACCGCGCACCCGGGCAATTTTTTCTGTGACTTTGTTGCCCGGCAGATGGCCACCCGTACCTGTCTTGGCTCCTTGTCCTCCCTTGAAATGAAAGGCCTGTATGCCCGCCAATAATGACTCGTCATAACCAAATTGTGCCGAAGCCAGTTCATAAAAATAACGGGAATTAGCCTCCCGTTCTTCCGGCAGCATGCCACCTTCACCAGAGCAAATACCCGTTCCTGCCCGTTCAGCACCACGCGCCAAAGCCACCTTGGCTTCTTCGGAAAGCGCACCGAAACTCATATCAGAAACAAACAGTGGAATTTTCAGTATCAGTGGTTTTTTGGCCTTCGGACCAATCACTAGCTCACTATTGACAGCAACCTCGTCCATCAGCGGCTTATGTGCAAACTGCGCCGCGAGGATTTGAATGTCATCCCACTGTGGCAGCGTATGGCGAGGCACACCCATGGAGGCCATTTCACCATGATGGCCGGTTTTGGTAAGACCATCACGCGCCAGTGCATGAATACTTTCCAAAGTGGATTCTTCAGGGGTATTTTTTGCTGACAGGGTATCGGTGGCGACAGCAGCGTAGTTGACCTTTTCATCTTCATCAAGCCGTGCATGGGCACCATCACAAAACGGTGGTGTGCTGGTATGCTTGCATTGGCACAAATAAGCCTCCTGTGCCTCGCCAACACTAAAGGTCATGGGTGTAAATTCGGTGCCTTGATGGGAGCCATCACAAAAAGGTTGATTGCGGGACTGGCCGCAGGAACACCAATAATATTCTTCTCCAGCTTCCAGATTAACGGCAATGGGTTTGGTGTCAGCAATTTTAGGCTTATTCATCAAAAACTCCTTTGTATTTTTACTATTATTCTGTATTCAGGAACGCCCATGCGCCAATAAAAAATCAACCTCCGGCCCTTTGGGCACAATGCCAGTAAGGTTAAGTGTTTTATGACTGGCATAATAATGGTACTTGATATGATTCATATTCACCGTTTGCGCCACGCCAGGTACCTGATACAACTCCCGAGTGTAAGCCCACAAATTCGGATAATCCACCAGACGATTTTTATTGCATTTGAAATGGCCAACATACACCGCATCAAAACGCACCAGAGTGACAAATAATCGCCAGTCTGCTTCGGTGATGTTTTCACCGACAAGATAACGCTGAGAAGCCAGTCGTATCTCCAGCTCATCCAGCGTTGTGAATAACAGATCAAATCCCTGCTCGTAAGCCTTTTGCGTGGTGGCAAAACCAGCGCGATACACACCGTTATTCACTGTGTGATACACCACCTCGTTAATGGTATCAATTTCTTCACGCAAAGATTGTGGATAAAGGTCGATCTCGGTACATACGCCAGTACAATCATTAAATGCCGTATTCAACATACGAATAATTTCTGAAGATTCATTATTCACAATAGTATTGCGCTGTTTATCCCATAAAACAGGCACGGTCACCAGATCATTAAAACCCGCATCTGCGATGTGATAAATTTCAGCCAATGTTTTGGCGTTATTGACCTGATCCGGTATCGCCCCCGGGTATTCTCCAAACACCCAGCTTTGCGCAGGCATCAACGGATGCACCACAGATACCGAGATGGCATTCTCCAAACCCTTGAGCGCCCGAAAAATTAACGTACGATGCGCCCACGGACAGGCATAAGAAACATAAAGATGATAACGCCCTGGCTCAGCTGAAAATCCCCCCACACCTGTGGGGCCAGGGCTGCCATCCGGCGTTATCCAATTTCTGAAACCTGATGTTACCCGGACAAATTCACCTTTCATATCTTACGCCTCCTTTTATTTAG
>QIGJ01000230.1 GCA_003229995.1 Gammaproteobacteria bacterium
TTCAATCTGGGGGTAGCGCTATTCCGGCAGGGAAAAGAAGAGGAAGGCCTCACGGTGTTGGAAGAATTAGGCTCCGAGACGGCAGATACCGAAGAACGCCGCGCTTTGCGTGACAAGGCTAATTTGATGCTGGCGTATCATCATCTGAACAAAAATGAAGCAGAAAAGGCGCAAGCGTATTTTGTGAAAACACGCTTGCAGGGACCCATGTCCAGCCGGGCACTATTGGGGCTGGGACGTGTCTATTCCGCCAAAGAATTACACAAAAAATCGTTAGTGCCCTGGTTGAAATTGAGCAAAATGGATGCCAGTGACCCGGCAGTGCAGGATGGTTTGTTGGCTGTGCCTTTTGCTTTTGGCAAATTAGAGGCATTTAAGCAGGCGTTGGAATACTACCAACAGGCACTGGAAAAATTCAAAGCAGAAGTGGTGCAGGTGAGTCGGGCGGAAGCCGCCGTCAATAGTGGTGTATTGGCAGACATGCTGGCACGCGCCGTCAGTAGCCCGCCTGCGGAGCAACGCTGGTTGGTGCAGGATCTGCCCAACACCCCCGGTGGGCGTTACCTGTGGCAGCTGTTCACAACGCATGAATTCCAGGAAACCCTGAAAAATTATGCGCAGTTACGACGGTCGCTGGGGCGTCTGGAGCAATGGTTGTCACACATTGATAGCGCGAAAGGTGTGGAGTCAACACATCGGCGCGAATTGAAAAAAAAGGTGATGGGCTTGCAGAGTGAGCTGCTATCGGTACTGGAACGTACACAAACACACCTCAAAATATTGGCGCAGGAAACATTAGAGCGTCGCAAGCAGCGCCTGCTGGGTTATGCCAGTGAAGCTCGTTTTTCCATGGCACAGATGTATGATTATGCGTCCCAACGTTGGGGAGGGGAACAATGAATATGCGGTTGTTATGCTGGTTGCCTATTGTCACCCTGGTAGGTTGCGCTGGTGGCCAAAAGCAGGAAACCCTTGAAGACCTGGGTGAGCTGGATATCAAGATTGATACTGAATCCTCCATTGTTGGCAGCCGCAACAAGGCGATGGATAATTATTGGGAATTCATGTCTGGCACTGAACAGGATCCACAAAAAATCGAAGCCATGCGACGATTGGCAGATCTGGAAATGGAACGCAGTGAAGAGCGTTTTCTGAAGCAGATGGAGATGTTGGCGGAGGGTGATGCTGCCGATGATGATGCCGATATACAGATGTTGCGCGAAACGAGCTTTCGTGGAGCCATCAAACTCTATGAAGATGCCCTGAAATTATCGGCCGGTGGTCCGCATTCTGCGGGTTTACTGTATCAACTTTCCAAGGCTTATGAACAAGCGGCTCAGAAGGAAAAGGCACTGGATGCACTGGATCGCTTGCTGGCACTGAATCCGCGTGCCAGAAATCGTGATGAGCTGCATTTTCGGCGTGGTGAATTATTGTTTGATTGGCGCAAATTCAAATTGGCCGAGCAGGCTTATTCCCAGGTACTTTTTATGGGTACTGCCTCACGCTACTATGAAAAATCTGCGACAAAGCTGGGTTGGGCCTTATTCAAACAAGAGCGTTATCGGCAGGCGTTAAAAGCCTTTTTTGCGCTTGTTGACCGGAAACTAAAACCCGCCGTTGGTTTGGTTCAGCCGCGTAAGCTGAGCCGTGGCGATAAAGAATTGGTCGATGATGTCTTTCGTATTGTGACGCTCACGTTCAACGAATTGGGCGGTGGGGAATCGATCAAACCTTATTTTGACGAAAAGGGACATCGTGACTACGAAATCCGGATTTATCGTGGTCTGGCAGAGTTTTATGTGAAAAAAGAGCGTGTGCGGGATGCCGCAGAGACCTACCAAGCCTTTGCAGAAGCTTATCCCATGCACGAAAAAGCTTTTGAATTTGATTTGAAGGCAATAGAGGCCTACACCCAGGCTGGTTTTGCCAGCGTGTTGATTGAAGAAAAGCGCATCTTTATTAAACGCTACCGCATTAATGGTGCCTATTGGAAGCGTTATGAGGAGCAGGAAGAGACCATTCTTGCGCCGTTAAAGACGGCAGTCAGGGAAAATTCAGAAGATGTTGTGCGTCATCTTCATGCAGAAGCCCAAAAAAACAAAACGGCTGTTGCCTGGCAGACGGCTTTTATCTGGTATCGACAGCACCTGAAATGGTTTGGCCAGAGCAAAAACGCACAAAAATTGAATTTCCTTTACGCAGAGCTTTTGTTTGAGTCTGGCAACTTTGAAAAAGCGACCAAGGAATATGAAAAAACCGCCTACCGTTATGTGCGTTTTGGCAAGAATGCGGAGGCGGGTTATGCAGCGTTGCTGGCCTATGGTGAGGCAGAAAAAAGAGCAGAAGGGAAACAAAAAGCAATCTGGAGCCGTCTAGCAGTGGGTAGTGCCATGCGTTTCGGTAAAACCTTTCCCGATGATAAACGTGCTGCGCAGGTGTTGACCCGGGCTGCGGAGGACATGTTTGCACTGAAAAAATATAATCAGGCAGCGGTGGCAGCGCGACAGATTCTGGAATTGTCACATGGATCTAACCCCGAAACGCGGCGCACAGCATGGAAAATTATTGCGCGTGCGGAGTTTGAAAAGGGGGATTATACACGGGCTGAAGTGGCTTATAAGGTTGCGCTGAGTTTGACAGGCATGAATGATGCGAGCCGCAAGGCACTAAAAGACGGACTGGCCGCATCGGTTTACAAACAGGGCGAATACATGAAATCAAAAGGCAATCTGCAAGGTGCGATTGCCCAGTTTTCCCGGGTTGAACAAGTGTCACCAAATTCCGCTGTTATTCAGTCGGCAGAATTTGATATTGCCGCAAGTCTGATGGAAGCTGGAAACTGGGGTAGCGCTGTTACCAAGTTTTTGGCGTTTCGCGATAAAAATCCGGGACATCCGCTGGTAGAGAGAGTATCTGAGAATCTGATCAAGGGTTATTTGAAAAACAAGCAACCGCTTAAAGCGGCAGTTGAGCTGGAAAATATGGCACAGACTGCATCGAATCCGGAAAACGGGCGTGCCGCCTTGTGGCAGGCTGCGGAGCTGTATGAAGAAGCGGCCAGAGATCAACAGATTATTGCAACCTATAAGCGTTATGTGAGCATGTTTCCACAGCCGGTGGAACAGGCGACTGAAGCACGCCATAAACTGGCCGCTATTTATGGCAAAGCAGGTCAATTGGGTCAGCGGCGTCATTGGTTAAATGAGATTATTCAAAACGACAAAAATGCGGGCAGCGGCAGCACGCCGCGCACGCAGTATCTGGCCGCGAAGGCGGCCTTTGAATTGGCAGAACCGATGCTCCAGTCTTTCCAGCAGGTTAAGTTGGTGCGGCCGCTGAAGCAAAACTTGGAACGCAAGAAACAGAAAATGAAAGAAGCTGTCGATGCCTTTACTCTGGCAGCTGATTACGGGATTGCCGAGGTGACCACCGCTTCTGTTTACTGGCTGGCAGAAATTTATAATGAATTTGGATGGGAATTGATGCAATCAGAACGGCCAACAGGGTTATCCAAAGAAGAAATTGAGCAATACGACATTTTATTGGAAGAGCAAGCCTATCCCTTTGAAGAGAAGTCGATTAACATTCACGAGTCAAATATTGAACGTGTTAGTGAAGGTATGTTTGATGAATGGGTAAAAAAGAGCTTTGTAGCGTTGCGTAAGTTAAGTCCTGTGCGTTATGCCAAATCTGAGAAGAGTGAATCAACAGCTCTGTATATTGATTAAAAAGATATTGATAATGCGATATTCAGCTATTCCTTATTCCTGGAAAAAACATGCGAGGTGTACGGGTCGCTTATTTTTTATAACCGCTGTTTTGCTGTTGGCAGCCTGTGCTATCACTACTGGGCCGACTGGCGATGAGGCTACGTCCTCCAAAAAAGAACTGACAAACATTGCCCCTGAGGTTGCCGCATCTTATGACGCTGCTTTATCCGCAATGCGGGCAGGAAAAACGGCGCAGGCTGAAAAGGCATTGCAACAGTTAACCGCTCAATATCCGAATTATTCTGGACCACAGGCAAATCTGGGTATTTTGTATTTTCACCAAAATGAAGTGGAAAAAGCGAAAACCGCTTTTCAGGCATCATTAAAAATCAACCCAGAAAATGTAGTGAGTCTGAACCATCTGGGCATTATCAGTCGTGGTGCCGGTGAATTTAAACAAGCCCGGACTTACTATGAAAAGGCCTTGCGGATTGATCCTGATTACGCTTATGCTCATCTCAACTTAGGTATTTTACTGGAATTGTATATGGGTAAATTGCCGGAAGCATTAGGGCATTATCAACGGTATCAAAAATTGACACCGGAAGAGGATATTGAAGTTAAAAAATGGGTCGTTGACCTAGCCCGCAGAGTTAAAAAATGATGCGTTCTTTCTTTCTTGTTTGCTGTTTGTTATTGGCGTTGTTACCGCTTGGTGCATTTGCTGCTGATAGGATTGAACTGGATGAAACCGCGATTCAGGGGAGCCGTGAGTTACCCAAAATTTTATACGTCATTCCCTGGAAAAGTGCGCGACTGGGTTTGTTGCAAGGCGGTGCAGGTAGCAATTCTTTTGATACTGCTTTTGAAGCATTGGACAGGGATGTATTTCGGCGTCAGGTTGAATACTATGACAGGTTGTACGGTGCTGGAGCACAAACGTTACCCGCAAAAATGCCAAAGTAGACAATCGAAAATAGTGGTTTTAAATAATATGAATACAAATGCGGTACAGATTTTAAGTTGCTTAACTTCCCTTATTTGCTATCAGAAACTCAAGAATATCGTTAAAATGCCGCAATGCGTAGTGTATTTTCGTGTGCAGCGCTTTGTGGATTCGAGCTTTGTCAGTTGAGTCAGGGGGTGTGACACAATAACCTGGACAGGTTGCGCAAGATATCGTTTCGTCATCAAGGCACACTAAAGAGGCGCATACTCGTTGTCTGTCACCCTTTGTGTAACGCGGAAGACGGAAGCAGGATGTCCAGGTTATTTTGTCACAGTTTCTTAAGTTGGCACCGGTGTATTTAGTGACATGCGAGTAGCGCTATTTGTGTCATTGGTTTGCACGATAAATGTACAGCATTGCTGTGTGGCATCAATTGTGTAACATGAATGAGCAGCATATAAAGAGCAGTATATAAAGAGCAGTATATAAAATTGAATGATGTGAGGAAAAAAGTATGGATGTCTTTAACACGGTCGTGAAATTTTTTCAGGATGGTGGGGAGTTTATGTATCCCATCCTGGTGGTGTTTGCGTTGGGCGCGGCAATTGCGATTGAACGGTACGTGTATTTGACGATTGCAAAACAAACCAATCGTAGCATGTGGGATAAATTGGTCCCGTTAATGAAGGCAAATAATTACCAACAGGCCATGGCATTAAGCAGCCGTTCAAAATCTGAAATTGGCAAAATTATGGCCTATGGCTTGAGCCGCCTACAGATCAGCAGGAATCGTGATGATATTGAAATCGCCATGGAAGAGGGGCTGATGGAGGTTATTCCACGCCTTGAAAAACGCACTCATTATCTGGCCACCTATGCCAATATTGCTACGCTGCTGGGGTTGCTGGGCACCATCATTGGTTTGATCAAAGCGTTTACCGCAGTGGCCAACGCAAACCCGGCCGACAAGGCTGATTTGCTCTCTGCCAGTATTTCCGTCGCGATGAATACCACAGCCTTTGGTTTGATGGCAGCGATTCCTCTGTTGTTGATGTTTACGGTGTTGCAGACCAAAACAACTGAAATAGTCGATAGTATGGAAATGGCAACGGTAAAATTTCTGAATTCGATTACCGAACAACGTAGAGAAACTGCGCGTAGCGCAAAGTAAGCGGAACAATTTCATATGTCCGTAAGAGCCCGTGTCAGGCGCGCGCGTCGCGAAGTGCCGGAACTGAACATCACCGCCTTTATGAACTTGATGGTGGTGCTGATCCCGTTTCTGCTACTTTCAGCGGTGTTTTCCCAACTCAGTATTCTGGAACTCAATCTTCCGCCGGATGCACAATCACAAGCCAATAAAGATCAGAAAAAAGTGCGTAACTTTGAAGTGATTGTGCGCAAGGATAAACTGGTTGTGGCAGATACTATCGGTGGTATATTGAAGGAGATTAAAAACACAAACGGTAAACACGACTTTGCAGCGCTTTCTAAATATTTGGTAAAAATAAAAACGCGGTTTCCCGAGAAGCAAAATATCAGCATTTTACTGGAACCAGATACTGAATATGAGCTTTTGGTAAAGGCCATGGATACGGTGCGCGAAGTCGAGGTGGTAGAAGCAGCCTCCGTGGTGAAAAAAGAGCTGTTTCCTCAAATTGCCATTGGTGATGCGCCATGAGTGTATCGCGCCGCGCCAAACGCATGGAGCGTCATCATGTGCGCACCAAGCGTACCGCCTCGCTGAATATGGTGTCCTTGATGGACATTTTTACGATTCTGGTATTTTTCCTGTTGGTAAGTTCGTCGTCAGTACAGGATTTACCCAATGCCAAGAAAATCAAACTCCCTGAGTCCATTTCTAATCAATTGCCGAAGGAAACCGTGGTCATCATTGTAGGTGCTGATGATATTGTGGTGCAGGGAAGAAAAATTGCTTCGGTTGCCGATGTGATGCGCTCCAACAGTGTCGAAATAAAGCCATTGAAAAATGAACTATTACGTTTAGCTGCACGTAAAGTGCGTACTAAAACAGCGGATGGGAAGCCTGTTTTACGTGAAGTTACCATAATGGGTGATAAAAAAATCCCCTTCGCTTTGCTGAAAAAAATTATGCTGACTTGCACAAAGGCGAGTTACAGCAATATTTCGCTGGCTGTTTTACGTAAACGGGATAAAGGTTAACTCGTGTCTGTATTGATGTATCGTTCATTTATATTGCCTTGGACTCGTCTCGAAGAAGACGATGGACGGCTCAAAAAAATCGTCATCATTATTTTGGCACTGACTGTTGTTTTTAGTGTTGTTGTTCCATGGATTCCTGTGCCCGAAGTTGACAAGGATAAAATTGAAGAATTACCACCACGTTTGGCGCAATTGCAAAAACAGAAACCCAAACCTAAGCCTGTTCCCAAAAAAGTAGAAAAATTGAAAGAGAAGAAAAAAGAGAAACCGAAAGAAGAAAAGAAAAAAGAACCGGAAAAGAAAAAAGAAAAACCCAAAAAGAAGATAGAGAAGCCAAAGGTTGACCGGGTTGCCGAGGCACGAAAGAAGGCATTGTCGTCGGGTTTGTTGGCATTTGCGGATGACTTGGCCGATTTACGTGATAAGCCGGTGACTCAGGCTTTGAATAAAAGTAAACCTTTGACAAAAGGGGCAACCGCAGCCAAGGTGATGAAACGTAATATTCTGACTTCGGGAACGGCAGGCAGTGGTGGCATTGATACGTCA
>QIGJ01000047.1 GCA_003229995.1 Gammaproteobacteria bacterium
CGCAGAGTCACTTTACAACCGATGGGCCAGCCTTCACGCACCTTAAAACCGGCAACTGACAAGCGCGCATGATTAACCACTGGTTTTTGACCGGCAATCCTGGTCATGTCATCCACGGCATGCTGAATAATTTTCTTGTCGCCAATAGCCTCGCCGAGCCCCATATTCAGGGTGATTTTTTCCAGCTTCGGCACTTCCATCACGCTGTTGAAACCAAACTGTTTCTTGAGCTGATCGACCACAGTGTCTCTATAATATTCTCGTAAACGGGACATGACTTTCTTCCGCCCTTCCTAATTAACGTGTTCTAAAACCAAAAAGTTAAATGTCCACAACTTCGTTGTCAGACTTAAAAAACCGCACCCTGCTTTTATCTTTCAATATCTTGATGCCAACACGGTCGCCCTTGCCCGTTGCCGGATTAAACAAAGCGACATTGGAAATATGCAACGACATCTCTTTCTCGATAATACCGCCAGCTTCTCCCGCATTGGGGTTTGCTTTAACATGCTTTTTTGCCATGTTGCGACTTTCAACCAAAACACGATTATCTGCCACTATCTTCAGAACAGCGCCACGTTTACCTTTGTCTTTACCGGTGGTGATGACAACTTCATCACCTTTTTTGATCTTACGCATCGTAATTCTCTTTCTTGCTACTAATATGAATGCTGGCAGAATCTTTACAAAACGCTCTGCAAAATCTCTGTCCTGCGTTTATACAAGGTCCTGTTACAAAATCCTGTTACAAAACTTCCGGGGCCAACGAGATGATCTTCATGAAACGCTCACTACGCAATTCACGGGTCACCGGGCCAAAAATACGTGTACCAATCGGTTGCAAATTGGCGTTCAACAACACTGCTGCATTACCATCAAAACGAATCAATGAGCCATCGGAACGCCGCACACCTTTGGCAGTACGCACGACAACGGCGTTATACACTTCGCCTTTTTTGACTTTTCCGCGAGGGATGGCCTCTTTGATACTCACTTTGATGATGTCACCAATACCCGCATAACGGCGCTTGGAACCACCCAGCACTTTGATACACATCAGGCGACGCGCACCGCTGTTGTCAGCCACATCTAATACCGTCTGCATCTGAATCATCGAAATATCTCCACCAAACTACGCACAAAACCACCGGAACCCGCTGGATAAAGGGCGCGCATCATATCACTAAAATGCGCGGAGCCCAAACATTTATCATTTTGGGCTCCGCGTGAAACTGCTTGTCATTTGTCTGCAAAAACCAGCTTATCGGTCATCAAACGGCGAAATCAGGGATAAAATGCTAATTCGCCCGCTTAACGATTTCTACTAACTTCCAGGACTTGGTCTTGGAAATAGGCCTGCACTCGCTGATTATGACTTCGTCGCCTTCATTGCAGGCATTTTTTTCATCATGCACATGCAGTTTGGTGGAACGACGAATATATTTGCCATAAAGCGGGTGTTTAACGCGACGCTCCACCAGCACCGTGATCGTGCGATCCATTTTATTACTGATCACACGGCCTGATTCTGTCCGGATAATTTTGCTTTCACTCATTCTGCGTCACCCGCACTTTTTTCGTTCATCTTTTTTTCATTCACGATGGTCAACACCCGTGCCACATCTCGCCGCACACCTTTCATGCGTGCCGAATTATTCAACTGCCCAGTGCCTTTTTGCATGCGCAGATTAAATTGCTCACGCAACAATCCGTTCAACTCTTTCAGCTGGGTTTCATTTTTACTTCTTAATTCTTTTACGTCCATTACATCACCGTCCGAGTCACAAATGACGTTGTCACGGGAAGTTTGGCGGCCGCTAATTGAAACGCTTCGCGTGCCAATTCTTCGCTCACCCCTTCCATTTCAAATAACATCCGACCAGGCTGAATCTGGGCAACCCAATACTCCACCCCGCCTTTACCTTTACCCATACGGACTTCAAGCGGCTTTTTGGTAATTGGTTTGTCGGGAAACACACGAATCCAGATCTTACCGCCACGCTTAATATGGCGCGTCATTGCACGACGACTGGCTTCAATCTGACGGGCAGTAATCCGACCACGGCCTGTGGCCTTCAGGCCAAACTCACCAAAACTGACATCGCTGCCACGGAAAGCAAGTCCGCGGTTACGACCTTTCATCTGTTTGCGAAACTTAGTTCGCTTCGGCTGTAACATCTCTCTTACTCCCTAAAAACTAGCCGGCAGCTTTTTCAGCAGTGACCGGTGCCTGACCATCATCAAAAACCTCGCCCTTAAACACCCAGACTTTTACGCCAATAATGCCGTAAGTGGTACTGGCCTCAACCATGCCATAATCAATATCGGCTCGCAGTGTGTGCAATGGTACACGCCCTTCGTGGTACCACTCCGCGCGAGCAATGTCCGCGCCATTCAAACGACCCGCAACCCGGATTTTAATGCCTTGTGCCCCCAGACGCATGGCGTTTTGCACGGCACGCTTCATGGCACGACGAAACATGATTCGGCGCTCCAGCTGCTGCGCAACATTTTCAGCGACCAATACGGCATCCAGTTCCGGCTTGCGGATTTCTTCAATATTAATGCTCACCGGGATGCCCATCATGTGGGTAACATCCTTACGCAGGCGCTCAACATCTTCACCCTTTTTGCCAATAACGATACCAGGACGTGCGGTGTGGATGGTAATCCGCGCGTTATTCGCCGGACGTTCGATCTGTACACGGCTAACCGATGCGCTCTTTAACTTTTTCTTAATGAAAGCACGCACTTTCAGATCCATGTTCAAGGTATCTGCGAAATTCTTGGAATCTGCGTACCACTTGGATGTCCAATCTTTGACAATACCTAAGCGAATACCCGTTGGATGTACTTTTTGACCCATTACAGACCCCTTCCTCTTAATTAACGGTTAACTGTCACTGACTGTCACAGTAATGTGACTGTGGCGTTTTAAAATTCGAACACCACGTCCTTTGGCGCGTGCGCGCATGCGCTTGTGCGTCGGCCCCTCATCAACAAAGACGGTGGAAATTTTCAACTCATCGATGTCAGCACCTTCATTGTGCTCGGCATTGGCAATGGCGGACTCCAGCACTTTTTTCACCAGATGCGCCGCCTTTTTGGGGCTGAACGTCAAAATCTGCAACGCCTTTTCAACATCCAAACCACGAATCTGATCAGCAATCAGACGCCCTTTTTGCGCCGACAACGGTGCATTCGATAATTTTGCGCTTACTTCCATATCAATACCCCTTAGCGGCTTTTCTTATCCGCCGTGTGACCTCTGTAGGTACGGGTCGGAGCAAATTCACCGAGTTTGTAACCCACCATATCTTCAGTGATGAACACCGGCATATGCTGACGGCCATTATGCACAGCGATGGTCAGACCCAACATGTCGGGAAGAACCATTGAACGACGCGACCAGGTTTTGATCGGTTTTCTGCTATTGGCTTCTGCTGCTACTTTCACCTTTTTAGCAAGGTGCAGGTCAACAAAAGGTCCTTTGTGAATTGAACGTGGCACGATCCTGTCTCTCTTTCAGTATATCAATAAATGTTAAAAACTATTTAGACTTACGACGGCGTACAATCATGCCATCCGTACGTTTGTTACTGCGAGTCTTATAACCTTTTGTCGGTGTGCCCCAGGGTGACACGGGATGACGGCCACCGGAAGTACGGCCTTCACCACCGCCATGCGGATGATCAACCGGATTCATGGCAACACCACGCACGGTCGGACGCACACCACGCCAGCGCGACGCACCGGCTTTGCCCAGCTTGCGCAGGCTGTGCTCACTGTTACCCACTTCACCAATAACGGCACGACATTCCGTGTGGATTTTGCGCATTTCACCCGAACGCAAGCGCAACGTCGCGTATTCACCCTCACGGGCCACTAATTGCGCAGAGGCACCGGCGCTGCGTATCATTTGCGCGCCCTTGCCCGATTTCATTTCAATACAATGAACCGTGGTGCCGACAGGAATGCTGCGTAACATCAAGCAATTGCCAGATTTAATCGGCGCATCATTACCTGAAATGATTTCTGTACCCGCCTGCACACCTTTGGGGGCAATGATGTAACGGCGTTCACCATCAGCAAACAACAGCAACGCAATATGCGCGCTGCGATTGGGATCATACTCCAACCGTTCAACACGGGCTGGAATACCATCCTTGTCATTACGTTTGAAATCGATAACGCGGTAATGCTGCTTGTGACCACCACCACGATGACGCGTGGTAATACGTCCCTGGTTATTACGACCGCCCGTACGGGATTTATGCTCCAGCAGTGCCGCATATGGTTCGCCTTTGTGCAGATCAGGCGTGCTGACCTGGACCACAAAACGGCGGCCCGGTGATGTCGGTTTTGCTTTTAAAATTGCCATGCTTTCATTTACTCCAAAAGGACTCCAAATACCTGTCTTGACTTATTCGCCAACAAAGTCAATGGTTTGACCCGCCTTCACACGTACGTAAGCTTTTCTCCAGTTTCTGCGGTGACCCACACGATGACCTGTGCGCTTGGTTTTGCCTTTCACGTTCACCACGCGAACGGTATCCACTTCCACTTCAAATAATTTTTCCACTGCCTGTTTCACTTCAGGTTTAGTTGCATTGCTGGCAACCTGAAAAACATATTGATTGCTGGACTCACCGATAATCGCTGCCTTCTCCGTAACATGCGGACCCAACAAAATATTCATGATTCGCTGATCATTCATGCCAGCATCTCCTCAATTTTCTGCACCGCACCCACTGTCATAATAATATTCGCGCTGCCGACCAGACTGACAGGGTTAATTTCGCTCGCTTCCAAGACATCCACCTTGTGCAGATTGCGCGCAGAAAGCGACAAACTCTCATCAGCCGCATCGGTAATTATCACACCACTCTCAAATTTGATGGCCGCCAGTTTTTCCACCAGATCTTTGGTCTTGGGCGCATCGAGACTGAATGTGTCAACAATGGTCAAACGCTCCTGCCGCACCAGCTCAGACAAAATAGAACGCATCGCACTGCGATACATCTTTTTATTCACCTTTTGCGAATGATCCTGCGGCGTTAATGCAAAGGTATGGCCACCGGAGCGCCAGATCGGGCTACGAATAGTCCCCGCACGCGCACGACCTGTACCCTTTTGACGCCAGGGTTTCGCACCACCACCACGAACCGCAGAGCGGCTCTTACTGGCACGAGTGCCGCTACGACCACCCGCCAGATAAGCGGTGACCACCTGATGAATCAGCGCCTCGTTAAAGTCGCGGGCAAACGTGCTGTCAGAAAGCGCTACCGTTTTGGCAGACGCTTCACCCGTTGCTGTGGTTAATTTTAATTCCATGGTTCAGCCTCTCACTTCGTCTTGATCGCAGGGCTTACTAATAAATTGCCGCCCTTTGCACCCGGAACAGCACCCTTGACGAGCAACAAATTACGTTCTGCATCCACACGCACCACTTCCAGGTTCTGATTCGTAGTACGCGCATTACCCATATGCCCCGCCATTTTTTTGCCCTTGAACACATGGCCGGGATTTTGCCCCAGACCGATAGAACCCGGCGCACGATGCGAGATCGAGTTACCGTGGGTAGCATCCTGCATGGCAAAATTGTGACGCTTGATAACACCGGCAAAACCTTTACCAATGCTGGTGCCAACCACATCGACTTTCTGGCCTTCCGTAAAAATATCCACGTTAATTGTGGAGCCGGTTTCCAGCTCTTCACCTTCGCCGTCACCCAAACGGAATTCCCACATACCCCGCCCTGCTTCCACACCTGACTTGGCAAAATGGCCCGCAGCTGCTTTATTCACCCGTGAAGGACGGCGATTACCTGTCGTTACCTGTACCGCACGATAACCATCCGTCTCCAGCGTTTTCAATTGCGAGATACGATTGGGCTCCACTTCGATTACGGTCACAGGAATCGAAACACCTTCTTCTGTGAAGATGCGCGTCATTCCCGCTTTGCGGCCGACAATTCCAATGGTCATCTTGATTTCCTCTACCTTGTGACGGCTGAATCAGCCGGGCACATCATTTATAGCTTTACGCATTTATACGCATTTATAACGTTACGAAAGGCGTTTAACCCAGCTTGATCTGAACATCGACACCTGCAGCAAGATCAAGCTTCATCAATGCATCAACAGTTTTATCCGTGGGATCCACAATATCGAGCAGGCGCTTGTGTGTGCGCAACTCATACTGATCACGCGCATCTTTATTGACATGCGGTGAAGTCAGCACTGTCCAACGCTCTTTGCGCGTCGGCAGTGGGATAGGGCCGCGAATCTGGGCACCGGTACGCTTGGCGGTCTCTACAATTTCCAATGCAGATTGATCAATCAACCGATGATCAAAAGCCTTTAAGCGGATGCGAATTCTTTGTCCAGCTGCCATGTTTATAACCTTTAAAATTCAGATAGAAAGATGAAAGATACCAGGGGAGCGCGTGTCGCTTTTATCTCTCCCCTCTCTTCTTTACCCTGCTTTACTCGATAATTTTTGCAACCACACCGGCACCCACCGTACGACCGCCTTCGCGAATCGCGAATCGCAGCCCTTCTTCCATCGCAATGGGGC
>QIGJ01000001.1 GCA_003229995.1 Gammaproteobacteria bacterium
TAAAAGAGTAAAGCAATACCATTGGAATGTTAGGGTAAATCGGTGGTTAAGGTCTGGCATGATCGAGCCGTTTTTGTGTCGCCATGCGGGTACGCCAGCGATAGTGGTGCGGTGATAATAATGACGATGGCAAATATAAGCAGGTTGGCCGAATAATGTCCGTACAGAAAAATGACTATTCCATGTCATTTTGACTCGCCTAAAATCGCCTACTTTTAGTGCCATGAAATGAATATGACGCACATTCAGACCTAAATCCCAAGCGCTATGGGTGATGATTTATCGCGGACGGTAAAAATTATACAAAAATCCGGTTGGCGATTACAATACGGTAAACGTTCAAACGGAAAGCTCATGACAATGACTCCCTCTCAAGGCAATACGTTACAGCCCAAAACGGTGCGCCTAGCCGATTATTGCGTCCCGGATTTTTTCATCGACTCGGTAGCGCTCGATTTTGATTTGGGCGAGGCCGACACTCAGGTTAGCTCGGTGATGCAGCTGCGTCGCAATGATCCAGGGGGTGACAGCGCCCTGTTGCTCAACGGACGGGATTTGGAGCTGATTTCCGTGAGCGTTGATGGTCATGTACTGGATGCCGGTGATTATGAGCTGGACATCGAGACCTTGCGCATTCCCGCGTTGCCCGGTGTCTTTACACTGAAAATCGTTACCTGTATTCATCCGCAGGACAATACGTCGCTGGGTGGTCTTTATACCTCCGGTGGTAATTTTTGCACCCAGTGCGAGGCAGAGGAATTTCGTAAAATAACCTATTATCTTGATCGCCCGGATGTGATGGCAAAATTCACTACTACCATTACAGCAGATAAAACACAGTATCCAGTATTGTTGTCTAACGGGAATTTGCTGGAAACGGGTGAGTTGAATGATGGCCGCCATTGGGCAAAATGGCAAGACCCGTTTCCCAAGCCATCCTACCTGTTTGCATTGGTGGCGGGTGATCTGAGTTGCATTAAGGATACCTTCGTCACCCTGTCAGGCCACACGGTAGGTCTGTATCTTTATGTGCAACATCATAATGTGGACAAA
Organism: Gammaproteobacteria bacterium; assembly: GCA_003229995.1. Lineage (GTDB taxonomy): Bacteria > Pseudomonadota > Gammaproteobacteria > SZUA-152 > SZUA-152 > SZUA-152. Next base: position 1,054 of record QIGJ01000001.1, read on the forward strand.
TGTGAGCATGCCATGCGTTCGCTGAAAAATGCCATGAGTTGGGATGAAAAAATGTACGGCCGGGAATACGATCTGGATTTGTACATGATTGTCGCGGTAGATGATTTCAACATGGGAGCGATGGAAAACAAAGGTCTCAATGTATTTAATTCCCGTTATGTGCTGGCGCGACCGGACACAGCAACAGATGCGGATTATCAAGGAATTGAAGGCGTTATCGGTCACGAATATTTTCATAACTGGTCGGGCAACCGGGTAACCTGTCGAGACTGGTTTCAGCTTAGTCTTAAAGAAGGTTTTACGGTTTATCGGGATGAAGAGTTCAGTGCCGACATGGGGTCGCGTGGTGTTAAACGCATCGAAGATGTTAACGTATTACGTACCCATCAATTCCGTGAAGATGCCGGGCCCATGGCGCATCCGGTACGCCCGGAGTCTTACGTGGAAATCAATAATTTTTACACGGTTACGGTATATAACAAAGGTGCCGAAGTAGTCCGCATGTTAGCGCACCTAGTGGGAGAAAAAGGCTTTCGTCGTGGCACAGATCTTTATTTTGAACGACACGATGGACAAGCAGTAACAACGGATGATTTTGTCGCCGCTATTGAAGACGCCAATGAAACAGAATTGTCATTATTTAAAAACTGGTATCGGCAGGCAGGTACGCCGGTACTGGATGTGCGTCAGGAATATGATGCAGGCAAACAGCGTTATCGTTTGACGGTCCGTCAATCCTGTCCGCCAACACCTGGTCAGCCAAAAAAAGAACCTTTTCATATTCCATTGGCAGTAGGTTTGTTGGATGAGACCGGTAACGATCTCCCTCTTCGCTTGCGTGATGAAAATGCACCTATGGATAATAATGGCACACGAGTGTTGGATGTGCGCGAAGTGGAACAAGTGTTTGAGTTTGAAGATATTCCTCATGCGCCGACACCTTCCCTGCTGCGTGGTTTTTCCGCGCCGGTAAAGTTGCAGAGTGATGTGAGTGATGAGCAGTTTTATTTTTTGATGAGCCACGACAGTGATCCGTTTAACCGCTGGGAAGCCGGGCAACAGATGGCGGTGAAAATCATCATGGGCCTGACGGAAAAATACCAACGGGGTGAGCCGTTATCACTAAGCAATGATTTCGTGGCCGCGATGGAAAAAACCCTACTGGATGCGGCGCTGGATAAAGCGTTGGTTGCCGCTGCACTGAGTCTGCCATCAGAAGTTTATCTGGGTGAATTTATGGCGGTCATTGATCCTGTTGCTTTGCATGAAGTGCGATGCTTTGTACGGCACAGTCTGGCACAGCGATTACAATCTGCGTTGTTATTGCGTTACAAAGAAAATCAGAATGACGGTGAATATCGGATTGATGCCGAGGCCATTGGTCAGCGGGCATTAAAAAACATTTGTTTGTCTTATCTCATGGAGTTGAATGATGTCGGTGTACGTGTGCAATGTGTCGCACAATTTGAAGCGGCTCATAATATGACCGATGTGATGGTTGCGTTGAGTTGCCTAGTGAACAGTAACGGTGACGAACGGGAAACAGCGCTGTCGGCATTTTATACAAAATGGCAGAATGATCCGCTGGTGGTGGACAAATGGTTTACCTTGCAGGCAACCTCACGTTTACCGGGTGCACTGAAAAGTGTGCAGGCACTGATACAGCACAAAGCGTTCAGTATTAAAAACCCGAATAAAATACGCGCGCTGATTGGTGCATTTTGCACGGGTAATCCGGCACAGTTTCATGCAACGGATGGCGCGGGTTATGTGTTTTTGGCCGACCATGTCATCGAGCTGGACAAGCTTAATCCGCAGGTGGCGGCACGCATTAGTAATGTATTGAGCCAGTGGCGGCGATATGACAAAAAACGCCAAAAGCTGATGAAGGTGCAAATGCAACGTGTATTGGCGGAGACAGGTTTGTCGCGTGATGTGTATGAGGTGATGTCAAAAAGTCTGGTGGACTAACCGAATGCTGGCCGAAAGCCGACGAAACAGTTTATGATGACGCTGGCAGGAAAGGTAAAAAATTATCTATACTCGTGGCGTTTGAGATTTAGGCCTGACTGCACGCCTTATTGATCCCATGGAGGCGTTAAAATGTCTTGCAATAGAATGACTCTTCTCTGCGCCATTTTGCCTTGCCACGAAATCAATATGATGCACATTCCTAAGCCCCAAACGCTATGGGTATAGAGTGAACTTAGAGAGAGTTTTATTACGCATGAAAAAACGATCCACCACCCAAAAAACGATGGACGAACACTTTGAAGTTAAACGATCCAGCATCAAGGGCGCAGGAAAGGGGCTGTTTGCCAAAAAAACGATTCGGCCTGGAGATACGATTGGTCACTATACTGGAAAAATGCTCACAGACAGGCAAACAGAGAGAAAACCTTATTCTGAATCGGTTTATATCATGTGGGTCTGCAAAAATCATAACATCCTTGGGGAAGGGCCGTTGGCAAACTACACTCGGTATATTAATCACAAGTCCAGACCAAATGGCCAGATTGTGACTTCAAACCGATGGAAAACCGCCCGTATTGAAGCAATAAAGCATATCAGGGTGGGGCAGGAGGTTTTTATCGACTATGGGCCTGATTACTGGGCTGATGAGGAACCCTCCAAAGGATAGATCTGGAAATAAGGATAAATCTGAAAATAGTACTGAGATATGTCATGACGAATTTACTGCAAAAAACGACAGATGCTTTTCATCGTCTGATCAATCTCTACCGTCCATCCACATTAAGGAAAAACGGATGGGTGTGGGGCGCAGGATTATTGACGGTGACCTATCTTGTTATTGTGCTGGTTTTGGGGTTTCTCTGGAACACCGAACCCGCTTCTTTTGATGTGCGACAGGCTACGGCAGAAATCACTCACAAATCGAATGCTAATTTTGTGGTGGGTTCAGTCACCACCGCGACAATGATCCGCATTGGTGAAACCCTGCTCTATAAGCGGGGTGGTTATTTGTCGAATGATATTGCTCCCCCGGGTGTGTTGATGGACAACCTGCCGAATTGGGAGTTTGGTGCCCTGGTGATGTTGCGTGACAGCAGTGGAGCGCTACGTAATCACTGGTCCCGCTCTCAGTCCCAGTCGCTGGAAGATGAGGATCTGGCCATCGTTGAACCGTTGTTTAACTTTGATAACAGTTCCTGGATATTGCCCTCAACGGAAGGGGAATATACCGATGCCATCGCAGGGCTTGAACGCTATCTTGCGCGATTGTCCGATACCAGCGTACAAAACGCACAATTTTTTGCGCGAGCCGATAATCTCAAGCAGTACCTGGATATTGTCAGTAAACGATTGGGCAGTCTTTCCCAACGACTGAGCGCGAGTGTCGGGCAGGTAAGAGTCAACACGGATCTGGCTAATGATCCGCAGGCGCAACAATCGACACAGACAGAAAAAATTGTCATTGTGAATACACCCTGGCTGGAACTTGATGATGTATTTTACGAGGCCAGAGGCTCTGCCTGGGCTTTGGTGCATCTTTTGCAAGCGGTGGAAATGGATTTTCAGAAGATATTAGAAAAAAAGAATGCGATTGTTTCACTGCGACAAATTATTCGGGAGCTGGAATCCTCTCAGGAATCAACATTAAGTCCAATGGTTTTAAACGGGTCCGGTTTTGGTTTTCTGAGCAATTATTCACTGACCATGGCCAATTATATTTCCCGAGCAAATGCAGCGATTATTGATCTTCGTAACTTGCTTGAACAGGGGTAGGGAGCTTGTTTTCTTGAGACCGCTTTAAAGGTAACTTTTTCATTTTTTGATGATTACGGTAATTTTTGGCTTCAGTTTTTTGTGTTTTTATGCAAAATAGGTATAAACCCCCAATCGAATGAGAGGTGGGTTTGGCCGCG
>QIGJ01000359.1 GCA_003229995.1 Gammaproteobacteria bacterium
AAACGCGCGCTTTCACAATGCGAAGCCAGTGGCGGACTCGGTGTGGCACCGATGCCAGAGATCGACTTTAGCCAATGGGGAGAGATTGAGAGCCTGCCACTCACAAAGATCAATAAGCTAACCGGTCAAAATCTTCATCGCAATTGGGTTACGATCCCGCATGTTACACAGTTTGATGAAGCGGACATCACCGACCTGGAAAGCTTTCGCAAGTCGATGGCGCCAGAATATAAAGACAAAGGCATCAAGATCACCATGCTGACCTTTTTAATGAAAGCCGTGGTCTCTGCATTAAAAGAGTATCCTCGTTTTAACTCATCCCTGGATGCCACAGGTGAAAACCTGATTCTCAAAAGTTACTTCAATGTGGGCATTGCCGTTGACACGCCTGCAGGTCTGGTAGTCCCTGTTGTCCGAGATGTTGACCGTAAAAGCCTCGTTGATCTGGCCGCTGAATTGGGCGAAATCAGTAAAAAAGCGCGCGACAAAAAACTTAAAGTCGCCGACATGCAAGGGGGCAGCATCACAATATCCAGCCTGGGCGGCATTAGCGGTACTAAATTTACACCCATCGTTAACGCGCCTGAAGTCGCTATATTAGGCGTATCCCGCTCAAAAATTGCTCCCGTATGGGACGGTAAAGAATTCCAGCCTCGCTTGATTCTGCCTATATCACTCTCGTACGACCATCGCGTCATAGACGGTGCCGATGGTGCTCGGTTCACGTCGTTTCTCAGCCGCGTATTATCGGATACGCGCCGTTTGTTGCTCTGACTTGATACATGAGTTGAACCAGAACACAGGCAAGCTTCAAAATATACTACAGGGATAAGAATGAGCAATATTATCGAAATCAAAGTACCGGATATAGGTGACTTTTCGGATGTAGAAATTATCGAAATACTGGTCAACGTCGGCGACACCATCAACGCAGAAGATTCGTTAATTTCCGTAGAGTCGGATAAAGCCGCCATGGAAATTCCTGCGCCCCAGGCCGGTACGGTAAAGGAATTACTAATTTCACTGGGCGATAAAATTTCAAAGGGCAGCCCTCTTCTGATACTGGACGTCAACACCGCCATTAGTGAAACAAAACCAGCAACAACGCTTCCCGCAGAAAGTAGTACAGTGGCAGCTGTCACACCTGCTGCTAATTACAACGGTAACATCGACATCCAGACTGAAATGGTTGTTCTGGGTGCCGGGCCTGGCGGTTATACCGCTGCATTTCGAGCGGCAGACTTAGGCAAAAAAGTAGTCTTAATTGAAAAATATGAACGTATCGGCGGTGTCTGCCTAAATGTCGGCTGCATCCCCTCCAAAGCATTACTACATACTGCACAAGTGATTAATGAAGCCGCTGAATTTAAAAATATCGGCGTCCGCTTCAATGAACCAAAAATTAACCTCGACCAATTGCGTGAACACAAAAACAAAATCGTTGATCGTTTAACCGGCGGATTAGTACAACTGGCCAAGCAACGCAAAGTCAAAATCGTACAAGGTTATGGCAAGTTCACCTCACCGCACACTATAGAAGTGCTTAATGATGCAGGAGAAACCAAAGTAATCGGTTTCGAAAACTGTGTTATTGCTGCCGGTTCTCGCGTCAGCAAACTGCCGTTCATCCCCTGGGATGATCCTCGTGTCATGGACTCAACGGATGCTTTGGAAATAAAAGACGTACCAGAGCGTCTGCTCGTGGTTGGTGGCGGCATTATCGGCCTGGAAATGGCAACAGTTTATGATGCACTCGGCTCGAAAGTCACTGTTGTTGAGCTGTCTTCCGGACTGATCCCCGGTGCGGATCGTGATGTCGTACGCCCACTTGAGCGCCGCATCAAAAAGCGCTACGAAAATATTTATCTCAACACCAAAGTCACCGCAATAGAAGCCAGCGACAAGGGTATGGTTTGCAGTTTTGAAGGTAAAAAAGCGCCCGCCAACGACACGTTTGATCGTGTACTGGTCTCGATTGGCCGCAGCCCAAATGGCTCATTGATTGATGCCGACAAGGCCGGTGTTGCGGTTGATGAACGCGGTTTTATCTCCGTAGACAAGCAACAACGAACTAATGTGAATCATATTTTTGCCATTGGTGATGTTGTGGGTCAACCCATGTTAGCCCACAAAGCCACTCATGAAGCCAAAGTGGCTGCTGAAGTCATCTGTGACATGAAGTCCTACTTTGATGCTCGCACCATTCCGTCAGTGGCTTATACTGACCCTGAAATTGCCTGGATGGGTAAAACCGAAGACGAATGTAAAGCAGAAGGCATTGTCTATGAAAAAGGCGTTTTTCCCTGGGCCGCCAGTGGTCGAGCCTTATCGATAGGCCGCGACGACGGCATGACAAAAATACTCTTTGATGAAAACAAACACATCATCGGTGCCGGCATCGTTGGCGTTAACGCCGGAGAACTCATCGCAGAAACAGTATTGGCTCTGGAAATGGGTGCCGACCCACACGACCTGGGCGCCACCATCCACCCCCACCCTACCCTGTCCGAGACAATTAATTTCGCGGCGGAAGTTGCGGAAGGCACATGTACCGATATTTATATGCCGAAGAAAAAATAAGCACGTAATTTTTCGTTCCCATACTCCAGTGTGGGAACTCCATGTGTCATAGACTTGAACTTTCTGGGTCTTCAGAAAAAACTGTAGGTTGATTTAGACTCAGTAAGCCTCCCCATCGTATGAAATAGCGCTATTTTCAGCGTTTCATGCCCTCTACAGCCAAAGATTTTTCTGGTGACCAAGTTTACGATACGATTTAGGCCTTCAACTGCACCCGATAAATATTATTTTTTTGCCTTAAACCCGTTCATCATTAGCTCTTGATGATTACGCACCATTTTTACGAACTTCTTTATTGGCTCAAACTGAGACGGCATTGCTTTTTCGCACCATTTATTCAAAAATAAACTTACCCAGTAAGACAATATATATTCCCAGAACGGATGCAAATCTATCTAATTGACCAATATTCCACCCACAAACTTTTCATAAAACCGTTATTTTTATAGCCCTACAAATGGCACTCTATTTTTTACGAAAGCTGACTAAACCCCCTTCCTATCCCTCTTATATGTCTTCATGCCACTAATTTTTTTACTTTTAATTTTTTTCTTTCTTTCTCGGCAAACCATAGATCATGATGTAATTGTTGATTTAACCAGCTTTCTGACGTGGTATTGAATGCAATAGATAGGCGAACTGCCATTTCTGGGCTGATACCAGCATGGCCATTTAGAATATTTGATAATGTTTTGCGGCTAATACCAAGAGCCTTTGCCACATCAGTGACCGATAACCCTAAAGGCTCAATACATAGCTCCCTAATAACTTCACCGGGGTGCGGAGGATTGTGCATTAACATGATAGCTTCCTCTTAATGATAATCTTCATAATCTACGACATAAACGTCTTCGCCTCGGAATTTAAAAGTAATTCGCCAGTTACCATCAACCTTAACTGACCATATGCCTTTACGATTACCAGCTAATTCATGCAGCTTAAGCCCTGGTAAGTTCATATCTTGAGGAACAATAGAAGCATGCAAACGACCAAGTATGATCCTTAGGCGTCTAGCATGCTTTGCCTGAATACCCGCTTTAGTACCTCGCAAAAAGAACTTTTCGAGCCCTTTATGTTTGAATTCCTTGATCATTCAGTAAATTGTAACCCATAACGTTACTGGTTACAATACGTGTCTCACGGTAGGAGCTCCTGTTACCAAGCCCGACTGTTGTGGCCTAATGAATCTGTACACCTAAATGGGATAAACTACCCATGACATAAGGACACAACAGATGAGTAACGAGGTGAAACTCTTTTTTTTGCATGGCTATCTTTCCAACTCTGATAGATTTAGGAATGGGCACGCAATCACTTCCCTTTTTTACATCTTGGCTTTGTCTTCTGAGTCGCTCTCGAAAATTTCTCCTGCATTGCTCTACCTTCTGAATCCATGCTCACGTCCCTTACCGACATCACTGCAGACGATTAGAACAAGCAAATACAGACTAAACCTGAGCGCCAAAAAAAGGAAGTTATACGTCCCTACCTCTTAAGTGTTCACAGTAGATGTATTGGAATTGATTGATCCAACAGAATGAGAAAGCAAAGCATATTTACCATCCCCCAGATTCAGCTGTACCAAGGCCATGAAAGTAAGAAATAACGGATACTCCCAGCCCCCACCTGTGTTTGTGAATAGCCACCCATTTGAAATGTGTGCCCAGGTTGCACCGAGTAATACAGGTATGACTAATGCGGAAAAAAATCTTGTTTTTATACCGAGTATAAGAGCTACGCCTGCAATGGCCTCGATCAAAAAAACAAGATACGCAAGGAACCCAGGCAATCCAATTGAGATAAAAAAATCAGCCGTACCAGGTAAGGTGAAAATGAATAACTTCAAGTAAACGCTATGCGCCAACAGCACAATGCCCAGAGATACTCTCAAAAGGAATGCACCCATATCTGGTTTTAGTATGTTTAGTATATTGTTCATAATTTTTATCTCCGTTCATTACGAGTGTTAAACTATTATCACCCTTGCATTGCAGAAAATAAATTAGCAATATCAGCAAACAAACATTGCACAATTGCAATCTATCCGCAGCGTTTGAGATTTAGGTCAGGGGAGGTGGAAGCGACTCAGGAGACAAAGCCGAGGACGCTGTAGCCTTAAACGCACACTTTTAAACCTAAAGTTTAAACGCTACGGGTATATCTTAGGATACATATGGATTGGAATGCTTTAAAAATATTTTTGGCAATATCAAAAAGTGGTACGCTCACTGGCGCGGCTAAAATTTTGGGAGTAAACCATTCCACCGTTTTTCGTCGATTAAATGCTTTTGAAAACGAACTGGGAGGGCGACTATTTGAACGTTTGAGTCACGGTTATGAGCTCACGCCC
>QIGJ01000360.1 GCA_003229995.1 Gammaproteobacteria bacterium
TCGCGGATAGTACTGGTGCCTTCGGCAATCGCATTGAGCGCGGTAAACTGGGCCTGCATGTCCGTGGGGAAAGCCGGGTATGGCGCAGTGTGTACATCCACCGCCTTGGGGCGCTTGCCGTGCATATCCAGACTGATCCAGTCCTTGCCAGTCTCAATGTCAGCACCGGCATCCCGCAACTTGGCCAGCACGGCATCCAGTATTTCCGGACAGGTATCCTTGACCATGATGCGCCCGCCGGTAATCGCGGCGGCCACTAGATAAGTGCCCGTCTCGATACGATCCGGCAGCACGTCGTAACGCACACCATTGAGTTTTTCCACACCTTCGATAGTAATAGTGGAAGTCCCTGCACCGGTGATTTTCGCGCCCATTTTGTTCAAGCAATTAGCCAGATCCACCACTTCGGGCTCGCGGGCAGCATTTTCCAGCAGCGTGGTGCCATCCGCCAGCGCAGCAGCCATCATCAGGTTTTCCGTACCCGTCACCGTCACCAGATCCAGAACGATGGTGGCACCTTTGAGGCGATCCGCCTGCGCCTTGATGTAACCGTTTTCCACAGCAATATCTGCGCCCATGGCCTCAAGACCCTGAATGTGCAGATTCACCGGCCGGGCACCAATCGCACAACCACCGGGCAGAGAGACTTCAGCCTGACCAAAACGCGCCAGCATAGGACCCAGCACCAGAATCGAGGCGCGCATGGTTTTCACCAGCTCGTAGGGGGCCGAAAATTGTTTAATGGTGGATGCATCCGTCTCGATCGCCAGCTTTTCGTCGATCATCAGGCTAATACCCATGGCTCCCAGCAGCTCCATGGTGGTGGTTACATCCTGTAAGTGCGGCACATTACCAACGGTCATCGGCCCATCGGCCATAAGCGTGGCACAAAGTATTGGCAGGGCGGCATTCTTGGCCCCGGAAATACGAATTGTGCCGTCCAGTGTAGTGCCGCCGGTAACGATTAATTTATCCATAATGTCTCATTTTATGTGTTCAGTGCTGCTTACGTAAAACGTTGGCATTACTATTTTGTTGGTCAAAAACGCCTGTTTACAAAAGAAAAAGCCACCCGGAATACAACAGGGTGGCCATTGTTACTGTGTTAATACTGCTCGTTAACCAACCCCCACCTGTAATTTGCTGACCTTTTCCCACTCCGCAGGAGTATGAGCCTTGATGGTAAAGGCATGCAACTCACCACTGGTGATATGCTCATTGACCGTGGCATAAACCATTTTCTGCTTGGCCACCAATGACTTACCCTCAAAAATATCAGAGATCACTACGGCCTGAAAATGGCTGCCATCACCCGTAACGGTAACTTGCGCACCGGGTAACCCGGCCTCGATCAGGGACTGAATTTCGTTGATTTCCATTATTTATAACCCGTTAATTAATTCACTAAAATCAAGTCAGCGCACAATTCAGGCTTTATTCCATTTTTTGCGCTCACCCAACAACTAAAGAGCCCAAGCATGCACTTCGTCATCTGACATACTATACCCCCCACCATCGTCCTGAAAAACAGGCAATAGCTAAGAATACCGTTATTCACGGATTTTGTAACCCTTGTGCAATATCAACAACGCTACCGCACTCAACCCAAACAAAAACACCAAAGTCACACCCAGGCTGAGCATAGGATCGGCGTCCGACTGTCCAAAAAACCCGTAACGAAAGCCATCAATCAAATAGAAAAACGGATTAAACTGCGACACCGTTTGCCATATACCCGGCAGAGAATGTATGGAATAAAATACCCCGCTCAAAAACGACAGAGGCAGGATGAAAAAATTCTGGAACCCGGCCAGCTGGTCAAATTTTTCCGCCCACACCCCGGCGATCAGTCCCAACACCCCCAGCGTCGCACTGCCCAGCACAGCAAAAACCAACACAGCCCACCCTGCTTCCAGTGGCAAATCAACAAACAGGATTGCCACCAAATACACCGCCAACGCTACCAACACTCCGCGCACCACCGCAGCAGCAGTAAAGGCGATAAAAAACCCCAGACTGCTGATAGGCGATAACAAAACAAAGACCAGGTTGCCCATCATCTTCGACTGAATCAGGCTTGATGAACTGTTGGCAAAGGCATTCTGAATAATCGACATCATCATCAGGCCCGGAATCAGGAAGGCCGAATAAGCCACTCCCTCGTAGACTTCGACATTGCCGTCCAGCGCCTGACCAAACACCAGCAGATACAGTAACGCGGTGACCACTGGCGTCAGTATGGTTTGCACAAACACCTTCATGAAACGCCATACTTCTTTGGCGAACAGGGTATAAACGCCGCGCAGGCTGGCACCCTTCATGGGCGCGTCGTCTCTGCGGGCAGATCAGCGGTGAGATCAAGAAACACTTCTTCTAACCCCGATTCTTCCGTGCGTAAATCCGTCACTTCGATACTGGCTGTTTGCAATGCTTTGAGCACATCGCCTATGTTATGGTCGGTTTTGTGCAGACGCAGCGACAAACGATTATCTTCTGTCTCTGTTACTAATGCCTGTAACGATTCGGGCAGGCGATAATCGCTTTGTGCCAGAGTCAGTCGCAAGGTGCGATAGGGGCAACGCGCCAGCAACGCCGTTTTACTTTCCTGCGCGATCACCCGGCCGCGATTCAAAATGGCGATTTCTTCGCACAGCGTTTCGGCTTCTTCCAGATAATGGGTGGTTAACACGATGGTATGACCGTCGGCATGCAGACGCCGGGTGAATTGCCATAACGCTTGGCGCAACTCAACATCCACCCCAGCGGTAGGCTCGTCCAGCACCACCACATCCGGTTTATGCACCAATGCCTGGGCGATAAGCACACGGCGTTTCATACCACCGGAGAGATCGTGCAAATTGGTATCGACCTTGTCGGCCAGACTCAGGGTCTCGATCAGTTCGTCGATCCAGGGCCGGTTTTCCGGGCCGTGACCAAAATAGCCTGACTGTAGCCGCAGCACTTCGCGTACGGTGAAAAAGGGATCATAAACCAGCTCCTGTGGCACCACACCCAGGGCGTGTCGCGCTTGTCGATAAGCACCCACCACGTCGTGGCCCATTACCGACACCGTGCCCGCATCCGCTTTCATCAGGCCCGACATGATATTGATCAACGTGGATTTACCGGCACCATTGGGGCCCAACAGGCCAAAAAAACTGCCCTGCGGCACATCCAGCGAAATATCGTTGAGAGCGTGCAATTCACCGAAGTGTTTATGCACACCCCGGATGCTGACAGCGGTGGGCACTAGTTCAATGCCAGCAGCTCATCAACGCCGCTGAGACGGGCGATAGCCAACATTTGTGAGGGAATATTTCGAAACCGAATGTTCTGTTGTTGCTGGCGAGCGGTACGCTGCCATTCGATAAGCAGGGCAACACCCGCACTGTCGGCACGCTCAACATCTTGCAGGTCAATATCAATGTCGTTGGGAATGTCACGCAGGCAGTTCTGTGCCAACAGTGCTGGCACCGTTTTCATGCTCAATTCGCCAGATACCAACAGACAACCATCAGCGGATTTTTTTAGCTGGGCGTGCAATGGGTTCGCATCCATTATTTTGCGGTATCTGCTGCTTTGGAAGGCCGATTACGATCAGCCAACCGGGTGATCAGTTTTTCCAGTCCATCTTTACGGATTTCTTTGGCAAAGGAGCTGCGGTAGTTGGCTACCAGGCTGATGCTATCAACACTCACATCAAAAATTTTCCAGGCACCCTCCTTCATATGCATTTTATAGCTGATCGGAATAGGAAAACCAGCGGACTGCTGAATTTCAGTACGCACAGTAACCTGTTTGCCATCTTTTCTTTTCCGGGGTGCCAGCATGTCAATTTGCTTGTCAAAGTTATCATTCAGCGCTTTTGCGTAAGTGCGTACCAGCAAAGTACGAAACTCCAGTGCGAAACGCTTTTTTTCATCCGCGCTGGCCTTGCGCCAGTATTTGCCCAACACCCAACTGGACATGCGCTCAAAATCAAAATGCGGTGCGACGATGGTATCGACAATTTCCAGCAGATGTCCTGGCTCGGCCTTGATTTTGTCCTGGCTTGTGCGCAACACACGGGTGATTTTGTCCGTGGTCTCCTTCACCAGCACCTCTGGTGCCTGAACAGCCGCGACCGGACTGCCCAGCAACAATACGCCCACTAGCAATGCGCCCATGTATTTCATCGCATTTGTTACGTTAATCATTCGACATCTCCCGTCACCACCTGCAGCTTCGCCACATGTAAATTGTAATCATTGACTGTTTTCAGATAATCGCTGTAAGCCTGAATATACCCCAGAAAGGCGCTGATCACCTTGTCTGCCTGTTCTATCCCGGCTTCAAAATCGGCATAGCTGCTGATCATCCAGCGTCGTCCACTGCGACTGCCTTCATACAGTTTTTGCACCATTTCATGATGCGCATGCACGGTGTGATACTGTTCGGCCACCTGAAAAGGAATGCCTCGCTGGGCAAAGGTACGCAACGCCAGTGTCGATTCCATCTCTGCCCGTGCCTGCGCTACCTGAGCCGGTTGGCGGCCACTGGCCCACTCCCATTGCAAACCCAGAATCGGCGTTGCACCCGCCGTATTAAAGGGATCATAGGCGCTGACGCTGGTCAGGTCATCACGCAACGGACTGTACGAAATAATACCCGCCACACCAACATACAGATTGGGATTAGACTCACTTTTTTTGGCCAGCATCCATTCACGACGCGCTTGCAAGCCTGCTGATAATTGACGCATTTCCGGCCGTTTCACCAGCGCCCGCGCCTGCAAGGTTTTCAGTTCGCCTTCTGGCAATTCAACCGGTTGCAGGCGTTTATCGGCCAGTTCCAGCTTATCGTCCGGTGCCACATTGGCCAACATACGCAGACCCGCCAAAGCAATATTTTCAAAGCCGGTGGCCTCGGCAATATAACGCTGTAACAAGGCCGGTTTGCAATGCGAACAAATCGGACTGTTTAGCATCACCCTCGCCGTCTTCCAGCCAGCCTTCTACCAGATCCAGTGCTGCTTCCATTTTTTTTGCCGAGTCTTCCAGCAAAAAACGGGTATCTCTGGCCGCTAAGTAACCATTGTAGGCACGCGTCACTTCCAGCAAAGTCTGTCCGCGTCGCAAAGCAACATCCCCTTGCTTGACTTGGATATTACCCGCTGCCGCTTTTGAGTAATGTTTGATTTTGCCGAAAGTGTGCAACGGTTTGATAAACGAAAAATCCACGTAATACCATGGCGAAAGGCCATCGATATCAAAGGCGTTATCCGG